>JALORD010000654.1 GCA_025459145.1 Pirellulaceae bacterium
CAGGACGAAATCCTCGCGCTGATCCGTGTCTGCGACGACTACAACGTCACGATCGGCTCGCTGCAGCACATCCTCGAAGGGTACAAGGTGGCCGACGTGATGGCCAAGCACGGGGCGACCGGCTCGTCGTTCTCCGACTGGTGGGCTTACAAGTACGAAGTGATCGACGCGATTCCGTTTAACGGGGCCCTCATGCATCGGCAGGGGGTCGTCGTGTCGTTCAATTCGGACGACGCGGAGCTCGCGCGGCACCTCAACCACGAGGCGGCCAAAGCGGTGAAGTACGGCGGCGTGCCAGCCGAGGAAGCGCTGAAATTCGTTACGCTCAACCCGGCCCGGCAACTGCGGATCGACACCTGGGTCGGCTCGCTCGAAGCCGGCAAACAGGCCGACTTCGTTGTCTGGAATGCCGAACCGCTGGCGGTCACGTCGCGGTGCCTCGAGACTTGGGTCGACGGGCGGAAGTACTTTGACCGCAACGAAGACCGCTCGCTGCGGGCCGAGCAGCAGGCGGCGCGCGCGAAGCTGATTCGCCGGGTGCTCGAATCGGGCGAGACGCCGCGGCGGGGCGAGGCCAGCCCCGACGATGACTCGGAGCTGTGGCCCCGGACCGACGAATTCTGTGCCCACAATCAGGCCAGGTAGCTCGGCCCGCACGCTCGCACGCACTGACTAAATCACTCTGAGGATAGACGTATGAAATGGTCCTGCACTGCTCCGCTTGCCGCCGCGCTGGCCGCACTCTGCACGGCAACCGCCGCCCTAGCCCATCCCCAAGTTCCTGGGCCGCCGCAGAAAGCGCCCGTGGCGCTCGTCGGCGGCACAGTTCACCCCGTGAGCGGCCCGGCGATCGAAGGGGCCACGCTCGTTTTCGCCGAGGGAAAGATCACGGCGATTGGCAAGGACGCCGTGGTCCCCGAGGGAGCCATCGTCGTCGACGTCGCGGGGAAGCACATCTATCCGGGCCTGCTCGACGGGCTGACGGACCTGGGGCTCGTCGAAATCAATTCGGTCCGCGGGACGATCGACCAGCGCGAGACCGGGCCGCTCAATCCGAACGTCCGGGCGATCGTGGCGGTGAATCCCGACAGCGAGCTGATTCCCGTTGCCCGGTCGAACGGCGTGCTCCTGGCTCTGACCGCGCCGAGCGGCGATTTGGTCGCCGGACGTTCGGCGGTAATTCAACTCGACGGCTGGACCTGGGAAGACATGGCCCTGTTGCCCGATACAGCGCTGCACATCGAGTGGCCCGCACCGTCCCGTCCCGGGAGGCGCGGCGGCTCTGCCGAGTCGGCGCCTCCCGCGTCGCCCGATCAGGTCGAGCGGCTGCGGCAGATGCTCGCCGACGCACGGGCCTATGCCAAGGCGAAAGCAGCCAATGCCGCGTTCCCCCGCGACGCTCGTTGGGAGTCGCTCCAGGACGTCCTGGCCGGGAAGCTCCCGGTAATTTTTCATGCCGACGACGTGCGGCAGATTCGCTCGGCGGTGGCCTTTGCCGAGCAGGAGAAGCTGCGGCCGATCATCGCCGGCGGCTACGACGCCCCGGCGTGTGCCGATCTGCTCAAGAAGCACGATGTGCCGGTGATCGTCGGCGGCGTGTATCGGCTGCCGCGGCGGCGCGGCGACGACTACGACGCCCCGTTTACGCTGCCGGCCCGGCTGCACGAGGCGGGAATCCGGTTTTGCATCTCGAGCCAAGACCGCCACGGGGCCAGCAGCATTCGGAATCTTCCATATCACGCCGCGACGGCGGTGGCGTACGGCCTGGACGCGGATGTGGCACTGAAGGCGATCACACTCGCCCCGGCGCAGATTCTCGGCGTCGGCGATCGGGTCGGCTCGCTCGAAGTCGGCAAACACGCGACGCTGTTCGTCGCCACCGGGGACCCGCTCGATACGCCGACGCAGGTCGAACAGGCCTGGATCGTCGGGCGCAAAGTCGAACTAAACGACCGCCACAAACGGCTCTATCGCAAGTACGAGCAGAAGTACGGGGAGGAGTGAGGGGCTAGTGCGGAGCCAACTGCCAACTGCCAACTGCCAACTGACAAGTGACCCCGCCGCCCCTTACTCGGCGGACATTTTCCGGTACAACCGAGGGCATGATTCGCCCCTGGGTTACCCTTCTTCACACGTTTCACGACACGCCGGTTGCTGCCCGGATCTGGGGGGCGGTGGCGATCGCCACGCTCTACGGCTTTCTCGTCTGCTGGATCGAGTACACGTATTTCGACGAGCTCCTCACGCTCGGGTCGCAGTTTCACGGGATTCTCGGTCTCCTCCTGGGCACGCTGCTGGTCTTTCGGACGAATACGTCGTACGACCGCTGGTGGGAGGGACGCAAACTGTGGGGGCAGCTCGTCAACGACAGCCGGAACCTGGCGATCAAGATCGAGACCTGCGTGCATGCCGACGAGGACCAGAAGGACCAGGTCGGACAGTGGCTCATCGACTTTGCCTACGCGCTCAAGGGGCATCTCCGCGGCGGCGTGCAGCTCTCCGATTTGCCAGGCTTCGAAAACAGCAAGTTCCGGCCAACGCACGTGCCGGCGTTTCTCTCGGAGCAGATTTACGATCAGCTCGAACGCTGGCGGCGGGCCGACAAGAT
>JALORD010000655.1 GCA_025459145.1 Pirellulaceae bacterium
AGGAGCGGGTCGCGGTCAAAAAAGTTCGTGACCGAGAGCCACTCGTCAAAGCCGAACGCGCCCGGACTCCGCGGATCGGTCGGCAGAATCGGCGCCCCGGGGCCGCGAAAGCCGCTGAGATGCCATTTGCCGAAATGCCCGGTAACGTAGCCGGCCCGCTGCAGGGCCTGGGCGATCGTTTTCTCCTGCGGCCGCAGGGCGTAGCCGTGGCTGAGAACGCCGGTCCGGTCGTTGGCCCGGCCGGTGAGCACGCTGGCCCGCGTCGGCGAGCAGACGGGACAGCCGGCGTAGAACCGCTCGAAGCGGAGCCCGGCCGCGGCCATCGCATCCAGCTCGGGCGTCTTCAGCCGGGGATGCCCCCGATAACCGGTCTGCCCCCACCCCATGTCGTCGGCCATGACGAAGATGATGTTTGGGCGGGGAGGCAGTTGAGTTGCGGATTGTCCTTTGGCCAGGGTGGTCGCGGACAGCAGCACCATCGTCGCCAGCAGCAACACCGAGGTGCCCAAGTCGTGGGAGGTAAGACGGTAGCTCATGGTTGGCTGGTATTTGGTGAAGTAGCAGCGACTCAAGGGGCCGCTGTGCGCGTGTGTATATCCGCCATGATAGCCCGAATCGTCAGATGGTCTTTGCGAGCTAATGCTTCAGAAAGTTCGCGACCCTTGTCGGGATTATCTGTACCGAATTGGCGGACAATCTCGCGAGCTCTGGAATCGTACCAGCTGTCGTCTCCTGAAATACTAAGAGTGCCCGTAAAGAGCAGCTGGGGAACAATGAGCCCCCAGAATCGCCACAACAGGAGACGGTGCTGCATGTCATGTGTGCAGGGTTCGCCCAGATCTTCCAAAACGTGAGCAAGGACCACGCTGTCGTGCGTCGTTCGTGTCCACACGGGCTGATGTAGGAATCGCACTTCTCGAACCAGCATCTCTCCGTGGCAATGGTCGCACTTCACGAAGTACAAGACATAATCCACCGTCGCGATCCAGGCTGCCAGTCCCGCGGCGGCGAACGCGGTTCGCCGGAGCCAGCGGCGCTGTTTGACGACCAAGCCAATCGCCAGTAGTCCAAACGCGGTGGCCACGCCGATCGCCTCATCGCGCCCCGCCTGTCGATAAACGAACGCGCAAACCGCGACGGCCGCCGTCAGCGCGAAGAGCCAGCGCAAGCCGAACTGCGACTTAGCCGGGGGAACTGGATTAGACATAGCCGTTCGAATCGATCGTTGGCCGGAGCGGCAGGTGCCAGCAATCTCGGCACGAGCCCCAATCGTCGCTTCCGCCCCTCCGCCAGGTCAAGCGAAATGCGGTGCCGCAGTTGTGCTCGAGGGGACACCGCCGCTGTAACAACTGCCGCCAAACTCCGCTTGGCTGCCTAGGCCGTGCTTTTGCGCGGACTGGGCCCGCCCGTTTTCTCGCCGCTTGCCAGAGAACTCGCCATGTGGAACCGCCTCCTTAACTGGTCAAAGCAGCCTCAATCGTCTGCCAGGACGGCTTCCGACCGCCGCGCGCGCCGGCTGGTGCTCGAACAGTTCGAAGCCCGCACGATGATGGCCGGGATTCCGGCGCTCAGCAGTTTGCCCGGCGCGGCTCAGACGATCTATCTCGACTTCAACGGCGACTTTCAGTCGGTCTGGAACCGGACCGACAGCGGGCAGACGTACCGGAATGTGAATGTCGGCGAGTTCAATATCGACAACCAGGCGGGGATCAGCGACGCCGAAGCGGCCGCCATCCGCAAGATCTGGGAGACCGTGGCCGACGACTACGCGCCGTTCAACGTGAATGTGACGACCGTGGAGCCGCCGAGCTTTGCCAACGGCGCGGCGATCCGCGTCGTGATGGCGGGCGACATCAGCGCGATTTGGCAGAAGGATGCCAATACCCAGGTGACGATCAATGACGATGTGTTCATCGTCGATAGCAGCGGCAACAAAGTGGACACCTCGGGCTATGCCGCCCTCGATTCGTACACCAACGCCGAACCGAACGTCGTCTATGTCTTTGCCAAGTACATGAGCACCTGGAACATGGTCGACAGTGAAGGGCACTCCCGCGATCTGCGGGCGATCATTGCCACGACGGCAACGCACGAAGCGGGGCACGCCTTCGGACTCGAACACCACGGAAACTACGACGTCGGCTCGGGCATCACGACACCGATCATGGGAGGCAACGTGCAAGGGGATCGGACCATCTGGTCGCAGTATCAGGTGGGAACCGAAACGCATAACAACCTGGCGCAGCTCACGGCGCTGTTCGGCGCCCGAGCCGACGATTTTGGCGGCAACTACCAGTCCGGGGCGAACTTTGCATTCACCACATACAGCCCGCTCCGCGGCTGGCAGGGGAGCGTGCAGGGAATCATCGGCACGGGCGGCGATACCGACATGTTCCGCCTGACGGTGAGTTCTGCCTCGACGTACAACATCAATGTCGCGGTGCCACAGTTCGGTAATCTCGATTCACGGCTGGTGCTCTATCGCGTGCACCAGATTCCGCTCTTCGGCTACTACTACGAGACAATCGCCACGGTCGATCCGGGCATTTCGTCGATCACGCCGTTTCAGGGGCTCGGAGCCTCGCTGTCGAAGTACCTGCAGGCC
>JALORD010000656.1 GCA_025459145.1 Pirellulaceae bacterium
GACGGTCCGTAGGCCCCCCGCCGGCGCTACGGCTGGCCTTTCGAATAGTGTCCTGGATACACCCAGTCCGGCCGAATTCAGCGTTCGCAGCGATGCCCGAGGAAGGGCTTGAAACTCGATAAAGGCCGGGAATCGCTGCTGCTGACTGGCCAGGCAGCACCGGCGCCCGGCCCATCCCGAGCGGAGGGAGCGAAGTCACCCCGTGGACCCTCGAGCTAATCTCCTGCCCTTAGCCGTTTCTCCGCGTGTTAAGGGCGATTGACAACGCCGTCCTGCCCATGGGACTTCACCCGGCGGTGACTGGCCAAGCCCACGCAACGTTCCGCCCTCGGCAAGTCTTCTGGGGGCAAGCAATACGATGGGACCGTCTAAGAGACAACAACAGAGCAACGTTTTCCCCGGAGAAATGGCTGTTCGCAGGAAGTTGTGTTAGGGCTTCTAATTCAAACATGCACAGATGAGAAAATTGCGGAATCCGGTCTTTGGCACGCTCCAAAAACGAACTATGAACGCACTGGATTTTCGCCCAAATCCGTCCCGTCCGAGGTGCCCACAGTGGTGCCGAGCGGGGCCAAAAGGTGCCCAAATTGGTGCCATACAGGCTGCCGCTCATAAGTACAAAACGGTAGCGGTTTGCACCAATTTGCACTCTATCGCTCTAAACGGCGCCTCGCCCAAGAAACGCGACAAGCCCCGGGAAAACGGGGCATTTTGCACCAATCTGCCGCTCTTTGCATCGATCTGCACCGCCGAGTACGAGAGACAGGACTTGAACCTGCACGGGTTGCCCCACTGGATCCTAAGTCCAGCGCGTCTGCCAATTCCGCCACTCTCGCGTTTTCTGGGCGAAGTTCGTTGGTTGAACTTCCCGAGTGATGATCCTTATTTGAGTTTGGGTGCGCCGAGCCCGACAGTCAAGGGTGATGGCGGTGGGCCACGATCCCCGCCGCGTACCAAGTACCGTTGGTTCCCCGCTGCATGTCGAACCCGAAGTACGCGGCGGGCCGGCTGACATGGTTCCAGTGTCCGGATGACTGCCGCCAACTGGCGACGCATTCCCGGGCCGCGGCGACCAGCGTTTGGCCGGGCCAGCTTTCGGCACAAACCTCGTTGGCGACATGTCCCGCGGGCAGGCGGGCGTTGATCGCATGAAACCGATGTTCCCAGCCGTGATGTCCCTGCAAGCGGATGCGGGCCTGATGCGTAGCGTGCCGTGCCGCTTCCGCGGCCAGAATCGGATGGTCGCTGGTCGACGTGCTCTCCGGGCGATCGGGATGCGTGCGGAGGGCAAAGACGAGCGTGCGCGAGGTGAGCGACCCAGCGGGCAGATCGAGCAACACGGCGAGATCGCCCGCTGAGAGCGGCCCTTCCGCAAATGGGTAGACCGAAACGACCATTCCATAGTGCGGGCTGGCCTCTTCCCGATAGTCGACAATCGCCAACCCTGCCTGACCGCGCAGTTCGGCAAATGCGGGGTGATCGACCAGCCGAACAGCCGGGCCATCTTCGCCCTCTTCCTGCTCGCGTAGCGTCGCGAGGGGAACGCGAATGGCGACGAACGCGGTCTGAAGTTTCTCGGCGATCGGCTGGTGCTCACGGACCAGGCGCTCGATGTGGTGGTCGGAGGACTCGGTTTCGCCACCGAACCAGACGAGCGCCAGGCGGTGGTCCGTTTTGGCCTGGTCCATACCGACGCGATAATTATCGAGCCAGGTGACCTGATCCTGGCCAGGGTCGTCGGCCCCATCCTTCGCGGACGCCGCCAACACGCCAAGTAAAACCCCCCCGAGCGCTACCGCACAGCGAAGCATCCCGATCCCCTCGGAAAATTGGACAAGCTAGCGCGGAAGTTGCGCCGGTCCGATTGTACCAAACGGGACGCTAGGTGCTGGTTACACGAGTCAGATCAACGACCTGCGATCGACGAGCTTAGCGGGGCAAAACGCCTCCTGTCGCTCAATCGAGATTCGAGGACGCCAGTTCGTCCCCATTGGCAGGATGTCGCGTCGGATCGGCAGCAATCGAAAGCGGCGATGCGGCGCTGTGTGGAGGCGGCTTAATCGACGTGGAATCGGCAGGTGGGGAGTGAGGAAGCCAGCAAGTGAGCCATTCGTCCCCCGCCACTCCCACGAGCAGGCTCGCCGCGAGCACGATCGGCAGCCGGAGGTGAGGGTACGTAGCACAAATCATGATTGCGAACCGGGCTCAGCGAGTGTTCTGTGGCGTGCGGAATCGCAGCCACGGGAACTTTACCTCGCAAATTCGCGCCGGCCAGTTACGCGAACAGATTTTTCCACAAATGAGGGTCCGGCGGGCCCGGGAGCTGCGGAATCAAGCCGCTTTGGGGAGGCTCCGCTCGGTCGCCAGTTCCTGGCGGAGGTGCTCGATCGCCCGCTGCAACTGGGGATCGACGAATTGAGGATCGATAGGGGCAGATTGCGGGATTGCCTCCTCGCTGTCGGGAACGGGCTTCGGCGGCTGATTCCCCGCGGCGTCTTCCGCAGGGGGCGCACTGGGCGGGACATCGTTGTCGTGGTTATCGGAATTTGGGGATGGCGGCGCGGACGGAGGGGACAAATTTTGGACAGGCGAAGCGCTTT
>JALORD010000189.1 GCA_025459145.1 Pirellulaceae bacterium
AGCATCGCGGCCTGGGTCTTCGGCGGTGTGCGGTTGATCTCGTCCGCCAGCAGCATGTTGGCAAACAGCGGCCCCGGCAGGAACTTGTAGCCCCGCTGATGCGTCTCGGGATCTTCCTGAATCACCTCGGTCCCGGTCACATCGCTCGGCATCAGGTCCGGCGTGAACTGAATCCGCTTGAACGACAGGTGCAAACTCTTGGCCAGCGAGCTGATCAGCAGCGTCTTGGCGAGCCCCGGCACCCCTTCGAGCAGCGCATGCCCGCGGGCAAACATGGCGACGAGCACCTGCTCGATCACGTCGTTCTGACCGACAATCACCTTCGAAAGTTCGTCGCGCAGGCGGTTATAGGCCTGCTCGCACTGCTGCACGGCGGCCACGTCGTCGGGATGGGTTGGGTCACTCATTTTTGCACACTGCTCCGGTCCACTGAAGTCTCAAGTTGATCTCAACGCAGCGTTCAACGATGGCCACGATCGTCCGGGAGACGCCGCTTCGTGAGGTTCGCTCAATCCACACTCTCGAAATATCGCCGCAATCGCTCTTCGTAACCCCGCGGCGCTTTGCCGCGAGACTTCGACTGAATCGCACTCCGCAGGTTCGGCGGCAGCTTCGCAAACCAAGGCTGGGCCTCGAACGACCGACTTCCCGCGTTCGATTCGCTGCCGGCCCCCTGGCTGCGGCTGTCGGCTTGAGCCGTGGGAGCCGTCTCCAGATCGCCCGGCGGAGCATCCTGGTTCTCGGTTGCTTGCCCGTCGCGGGCAGAACCTCCGGTGCTCGCTAGCGGACTAGCCTGGCCCGGCATGGGCTGCCCTTGGCCGGGCTGGCCCGGACTGGGCTGTCCCTGGCCTTGCGCTGCCAGCGCTTGCTGGGCTGCAGCGCTTGCCTGCGGACCGGCAATTTGCTGAGCGGTCACCTCCGGAGAAGCGGGAACGAATCCGGTTCCTAGTTGGCCGGACCCTTGCCCCGTCTGCTGACCCTGGCCCTGTCCTTCGCCTTGCCCCGATGGTTGTCCCTGACCCTGACCTTCGCCCTGTCCCATCGGTTGACCCTGGCCTGCTTGTTGACCCTGTCCCGAGGGCTCCCCCTGGCCCGGTTGTGACGGCTGTCCTTGGCCCGGCGTCGGTTGACTCTGTCCCTCGCCGGCAGGCTGGCCCGTCGCGGATTGGCCTTCTCCAGGCGGAGCAGTCTCTGACGGAGCAGGCTGTAGCCGCGAGGCCGCTTCTAATCCCTCGCGGATCGGCTGATTGGCAACCTCGGGCTGTCCCGAGATCTCGGCTGCGCCTTGGCCGGTGGCTCGTTGAGCGCTCGCAAACTGCGACTGAGCCTGCGCGAGCTCTCGGGCCGCGGCGGCCGCTTGCTCGGCAGTCGGCTGACCTGACATCGGCGAAGCTGGCGTTTGAGCCATGTCGCTTGACGCTTCCCCTTCGCGTGCAGTGGCGGCGGCTGCCTGTTCCAAGACTTTCGCCGCCTTGGCGATCTGATCGCGGGCGGATTGCTGATCCTGGGCAAGTTGGGCGAGCGACTGCGCCAAATCGCGATCGCGGCGAAGCTGCTGCTCGCGGGCGGCAAGATTGGCCGCCGCGCGGTCAAGGTTCTCGGCAACGTCCGACTGCGACGCGGCGGCCTGCACCGGTTTGTCCGCGGCCTCAGCGCCGCGAGCGGCCGCGGCTTGAGCCTGTTGCAGTGCGGCGGCCGCTCCGGGGTCCACCTGCGAAGCTTGCTCCGCCAGTTGTCCTGCCTTCTGTGCGGCTTCGGCCAAGCTTTGCGCCTGTTTCTGCCCCAGGTCGCCGAGGGCCTGCGAAAGTTTCTCTTTCGCTTCGGTCAAGGCTCTTGCGACTTGCTCCTGCGCGAGCTTCGCGCCTGCGGTCTGCTCTGCGGCGATGTTCTGCCGGGCTGCTTCCGCTTGCTGGCTGGCCTGCGACAGGGCCGCCGCCGCTTGCTCAGCGGCATTCTTCGCAGCCTCGCTGGCGGCCGATCCCGCAAGTGCAGCCGCCTCCTGGGCTTGCTGCTGGCCTTCGGCTGCCGCTTCACCGGCGCGAGCTTGGGCTGCGGCATCGGGCTGGCCCGCAGGTGCCGCGGCGGCCTTTTCGGCGGCTCCCTCGGCGGCCTGCCGGGCCTCTGCCAGAGCGTCCCGCGTCGCCGCACGAGCAGCTTCCGCCTTGCCCGGGTCGCCCCCCAAGGTTTGCTTGGCCGCTTCGGCGGCGCTCTGAGCGGCGGATTTCAGCGGTTCTTTGACTCCCTCGGGAGCCGCGGCGATCGCCTCCGCCGCCAGATCGGCAACTTCCTGCTGCTGGGAAGCAGCTTCCAGAGGGCTATTTGCTTTTCCGGTCGCGACATCTTGCGCCGCTCGATCGGCCTCCGCCTGCTCGCGCTCGGCGCGGGCGATCTGTTCCGCCAAATTGCGAGCCTCCGCCTGGGCTGCTTTACCTTCGGCCTTCACCTGCTCGCGCATCGCCTCGGCAACCTTGCTCTGCGCAGCTTCCAGTTTGGCGATCGCTTCGGCGGGCGAATTGGCCCCGGCATCCGCCGTCTCTTGGACCGCCGAGCGGGCCGCTTCCACTGGCGCAAGTTGCTCGCTGGCCAGCCGCGACAATTCTTCCGCCGACTGGCCCGCCTCGCGGCGCAATTCGGCCGCGGCGGCTGTCAGCTTCTCGCCTGCTTCCCGGGCCGCTGTGCTGGCCTCGGCGGTTGCTGGTTTGCCCCCTTCTCCCGGTTGGGACTTGGCCTCGGCGAGCTTCTCGCCTGCTTTGTTGATTGTTGGCTCGGCCTGGGCCAGCATCTGGGCTGCCTGGGGAGCGGTATTCTTCACTCCCTCGGCAATCTTGCGGGCGACGCTGGCCACCTCTAGTTGATCGGCGGCCAGCCGGTCGGCCTCGTTGGCTGCGAGGCCGTCCCCTTTGGCGGCGGCATCCGCCCGGACGGCGACCTGCCGCTCCGCGGCGGCGGCCCGCTCCAAGGCTTCGGCGGCCCGGGCCAATTCTCCGACTTCAACCGCCTTCTGCTGCCGGCGCGTGTCGGCCAGCGCCGCTTCGACCTCGGCCTGCGCTTGGTGAATCGCATCCTCGGCTGCTTGCGTGCTCTGCTGCCTTTTCGCGGCGGCCTCAGTTGCCGTGTCGGCAAGCTGAGCCTCGGCTTGGGCTACGGATTCGGCTGCGTCTTTCAACTTGGCGTCGACAGCGGCCGAAAAGTCGCCGAGCGCCTCCCCCTTGGCAAGCTCGTCGGCCGTTTGCTTCTCGGCAGCTGCCGCTTCGGCCGGCCTCATTTCCGCTCGCTCGGACGCCTCGTCCTGCCTGGCGGCCGCGGCGGCCAGTTGCTGCTTGAGCTTCTCAAGCTGTTGGGCCTCCGCCGCCAGTTCGTCGGCGCTCTTGCCCGCCTGATCGAGATCGGTCCCTTGGGCGAGCATTTTTTCAATCTGGGCGAGATTGCCGATCACTTGCTGCTGTTGGTCGAGAGCGGCCTGTTTCTTCTCCTCAAACAGGCTGGCCGTCGCTTCGAAGGAGGCCGCCTTGGCCTGCTCTTGCAGCGGCTCGGTGGTGGGAAACTTCGCCAGGTTCTCGGCCAGCTTGCCGAGTTCCTTCTGCAGCTGCGTTTGCTGTTCAATCAATTGTTCGGTCGACTTCTCGGTCAATTCGGTCCGCCGCGTCAGCTCGCGAAGCTGCTGCTGCTTTTCGATCATCTCGCGGACGAGACGCATCGCCGCTTCACGATCACTATCGATGAGTCCCTGCGTCTCTTCGAGTTTTTCGAGCAGGGCCGCGAGCCCCTTGATCACCGCGCCTTGATTCTCGGCCGCTTCCGGGAATCTGGATTGCGCGAGAGCTTCAGTCGCTGACTTGAGTTCAGAATCGACTTGGGCGGCCCTCAGAATTCGCAAGCCGTCCGAGGCACCCGCGCCAATCTGCCCGCCCCAGGTGGCCACATCCGCAAGCGTAGACGCCAGCTGATAGTAGAGCTTCTGCACGTCGGCCTGATCTTCGATCGTCGAGAGGGCCAGTGGTTCGCGGTCGGCCGGCCGCAGCTGCGGCAGCCCTTTTGTCGTGTTCCAGGCCTTCGTTTCGAACGCGATCAGCTGTCGGACTTCGGCGGCCAGTTTGGCAACCTGCATTCGCCGGTAAAGCTTTTGCCGCTCGGCCATCAGTTCGACGACGACCGTCCGAATCTTCGCCCGCGCTTCGTTGAAGCGCGCTAGCCGGTCGGCCTGCGGGCCAGACTGCGCTGCGACGAGCAACGCGACGATCGCCTCCATGTCGCGCTGCATCAAGTGGCCGATGTTCCCTTTCATCGCGGCGATGTCTTTGTAGATTGGCCGCTCAATCAGGCCGTTCTCGGCCAGTTGGCGGAGCTGAATATCGAGCACGGCGCTGACAAGCTCGCCCGCCAGGACGCGGGCCTTCTCCTGGGCTTGCTGCTTGCGGCGGAACGCCTCGTCGTCCTGTCCAGAGGCCAGCGCGCACCAGCCCACCAGGCACAGCCCCGCGACTTGCGCGATCGCTCCTCGCACCCGCTCTGTTCCGAATTCCGCGATCAGCCGCATCATGGCGATTCTCCAATACCAAGCTGCCGTTTGATCAAGTCTGTAAGCCGCTCTTCGCTCCGCTGGTCCGCTTCCGAAATGGCGGCCAGCACACCGCTTTCGTCGGAGATCTCCAGGATCAGCGGTTCGCTGGTCTGCGACTCGCCCTGGACTCGGCCCGAGTCATCCTCGCCGCGATAGTCGGTCGCTTCGAGCGTCAGTTTGACCCGGTCTCCCTTCGCCAGTTTGAGTGGCGACAGAGAGAGTGGATATTGCCCAAGCAGGGGCAAGCGATCGGCCCCCACCGGCGGACCGGCATGCAGATCGAAGCGGCTCGTTTCGGTCGGGACCTCGTGGGCAGGAGGCGCAATTCCCGCGCTTAGATCCGCCACAGCTGGGACCACCCGCGCGGGATCGAAACGCTCGATCTCGGCCACCAGGACCACGCGCGCAAGGCCGTAATCGTCTGCCGCACGGTATTCAATCACGGGTTCTGCCGTGGGAAGAACGACCTTGTGCACGAGATTGGCGGCGACCATCGGTAAGCGGTCGGGACGAATTCGAATCGTCCCATGAATCGGCGCATCGGGGCCGAGACCGTCCGTATCGACAACCTCCAGCTCGTAGCGGATTTCCTGGCGAATGTTCGCCAAAGGAGAATTCTCTCGCGGCAGCGACCACTCGGTCGATGCGGCATCGCTCGCCGCTAAATCGTGCGAAGTGTGAGTCTCGCCCGCGCGAATCCTGAGGGTGACCGCAGCGAGCGGCTTGCGATTGGTTGACCGCACGATGAGGTCGGCCGACGTTCCTTCCAGCACGGAAATTTGCCGGCTGGCGGAGTCGGCCGCGTCGCTTGTCCGAGCGGCATAGCGCGGCGGCACAAGCGACAACTGCGTCTCGATCGTCGGCAGGGGGACCATCTCGAGCGTCGCCGGATCGGTCCAGGCGTCCCCCAAGTAAACCTGGTAGGTCGTGTTCTCCAGAAGTTGTGGAAGCGTGCCGGCAAAGAGCGTCTGCTCCGAGTTCGACGCGAGCTGTTCCTGCACAGCCCGCGGCAGGTTCGCCCGCTCGTCGTCCGCCACAGGCAAGAGTTCGAGCGTCGTACGTACGGCAGCGGCGCCAGGGGCCCGCGCAGCGATCGTTCCCGCTGGCGGCACCTGTCCCGAGGCGACGACGAGAAACCTGACGGGCCGTCCTTGAGCGGCCTTGAGCGGCTGCGGCGCTGTGCCGTGATCCGCCGCCATGAGCACCCGCTGGTCGCCGAGGAAGATCTGATCGATTCGCGTTCGCGTCGGGTAGTGCTGCGAACCGAGCAAGAGTCGATTCAGAAAAACGGCCGCATGCCCCGGAAAGATCGCGGCCCCGAGAAGCAGGACCAGCGCGGTAGTACCCAGAAGCACTCCGCGGCGCGTCATCTGCTCGCGCGAAAAGCCGGCAAACACATTGATGCCCGGTCCCACCGCGGCCACATAGTCGATTACTGCTCCCGCCAGGCGGGGCGAACCCCAGCGGGTCGCTTCGGGCAACTCGAACTGTAGCGCTGCGACCAGATCGCTGTCGATCCGCTCCTGCCGCTCAACCAGGAGCGCCATGTCGACCTCGGTTTCCGTCTGGCCCGCAAGTGGGCGCGTAAAACGCCAGTACGCCCAGACCACTCCACCAGCCGCGAGCAGCATGAGCACGAGGCGGGGGAGAATCGCGAGTTCGAAAAGCAAATCAACCGCTAGCACACCCGCGAGCGCCCACAGAATGGCCGTCGCCAGGCTCGACCAGGCCGTCGCCGCGCGGACCGCGGCCCGGGCCCGGCGCAGGGCTGCCAGTTGCGAGCGTAATGTTCCGAGTCTCGTCATGCGTCACAGCCTACGACAGGCGAATAATCTTCCGCGACAGCCACTCTCCCAGCATCAGCATGATCACTGCCGCAAACCAGAGCGGCGTGCTCCACAGGGCCAGGTTCCGCGTGAACCGCTCTTCGACCGGTTCCATCCGCAGGTCCTCCGCCAATTGGTGGACGGTCGTCAAATCGTAAACCCGGCCTCCTGTTTCGCGTGCCAGGTCGGTTTGCAGCTTTTCGTCGCGCACGCCGCGCCGCCGTTCGGCCGACACTGGCGTGACTTCAAAACGCTGTTCGTCGAACTTGCCCGTCACAGGGTCTTTCACCCGCAGGCTGTACTCCCCTACGGCAAACACGGGAATTCGCGCCTCGAACACGCCCCGTCGGAGCATCGGGACGGTGAGGTTGGACAGGGTCGGCGCCGCTCCGCTCTGGCCCGGGACCATCAGTTCCCCGACGAGTCCGCGCTCCGGGAGTCCCTCCTCGGCCAGGGGCTCGTAGTTCTCGTCATACGCTTCGACGGTCAGCGTTACCTTGTCCTCGGCCCGATACTGGGGCTGATCGAGCCGGGCCACAAATCGCTTGTCGGCCCCCAGAGCGTGGCTCATTCCGAGGCGATAGATGAGCTGTGACCAGAATTGCCGGTAGTACTTCTCGCCGTATTGCCGCCGCAGCCGCCAGGACTCATTGAAGCCCAGGTAGACGACTTCCCCTTTGCCGTACTTGCGAATCGCGATCAGCGGTTGCGGAGTTCGGCCGTCGGCACATTTGTCGGTCGGATGCTCGGCCAGCACCTGCGCGTCGGGATGTTTGGCGGCGACTGGCTGATACCAGGGGAGCGGCCCCAGATTGTCCCACGCGCGGGCGTTTTCCGCTTCGCCATTGCCAAGCTGCATAAATTGGTGCTGGGCGGCATACGGCGACAGCTTCAGGCGAAACTCCGCCTGGTCGCGCAGCTCGCCCTGCGGATCGATCAACACGGGGAGCATGTCGGCAATCGGCGACTGCGCGAGTTCGCGCGGCCCAAACCGGGGCCCGGCAATCACGACCAGTCCGCCTCCTAGATTGCCCACGTACTCCTTGACCATTTCGCCGAACCGGTCGCTGAGGCCGTCGCGCGGCATGTCGTCGAGAAAGATCACATCGGTCGCGAAGAATTCGCTTCGCTTAGGCGTCAGCGTCGGCAGGAAGAGGACGTTCGATTCGCGGACCCGCGGATCCGACGACGCGAGGAACGTACGGAAACCCTGCATTCCCACGAGCTTATCGCGGTGAAACACTTCTTTGATGAACCGCCATTCCCAGCTTGGCTCGTGGGCGACGTACATCAGCCGGAGGTAGTCGTCGATGATGTTGACTTGCCGGGCGGCGCGGTTATTCTCGCTGACGACTTCACCGTCCAGCCGCTCGGCGGTCGCCACGAACTCAAACCGGCCCGACTCTTCGGGCGTAAAGGGCAACTCGACGGTTAGCACCGCCGCGTCGAGGAGGACCGACTTTTCCCCGACAAAGATCTCCTCACGCGCGGCATCGGCCGCTTCGCCGGAAAGCGCGCGGGCGGTCACCCGGACGGTTGTCGTTTGTCCTGCCAGGCCGCTGTGCCGCAGCTTGACGAGGACGCTGCTCCGTTCGGCCTTTTTCATCTTCGGGTCGGTCTGCAGATCGACCGCCAGGTCGATCGCCTCCGTGGCGCCGACGCCCACCGCGTAGATCGGCACTCCCAGCCGCTCGGCGGGCGATCGACCGGAAGCCGCCAGTGGTGCAATCCCCGAGTTGTGGGCGAAGTCGCTGACCAAAACGACGCCGGCCAGCCGCCCCGAGCCAAACTGTTCGCTCGCGTCATGCAGGACAGAGCCGAGCGCGGTGACCTGACCTCGCGCCGCAAGCTGATCTGCCAGATGCGACGGATCGAGTCGGTCGCCCCCCAGCCGCAAGCCGAGTGCGGTGGGCTCGAGCTTGCGAAGCCGGCTCGTCGAGTCGCCATCGAACACGAAGGCCTCAATCTGCAGCTGGCGCTCATTGGTCAGTCGCGCGAGCAGGTTGTCGTTCGATTGGCGAAGCAGGGCCGCAACGTAGTCCAGCCGCGAGGGGAGCCCGGCGGACGCCGCGTCGACGTGAACGGTTGACGCGACGGTTCGCTCGCGCGCGGCTGGCCGATAGTCGACTGCTTCTTCGATCGACTTGCGCTGGGCGTCGGGCAATTCGTCCTCGATCGCCATGCTTTCGGTACCATCGAAGACAAAGTAGACCAGCGGCTTCTGCTGGTTAACGACCGTCATTTGCAAGACCGGATCGGCCAGCGTGATCCAGAGGAGAGCCAACAGGACGCCGCGGCAGATGCCCAGCGACAGCCGTGGACCGCGCGGTCCCTGCACCTGAAAGCGGAGATAAAAGACGAGCGACAAAGCAATCAGTGCCGCGGCGCCGAGAAAAACCCAGAACGCTCCTTCCGCGGCCCACGGCGCAGCGAACGCCGCATCGACCTCGTCGATCGACGATACGTTCTCAACTCCCAGCAGCCAACCAATCGCGCGAGTCATG
>JALORD010000190.1 GCA_025459145.1 Pirellulaceae bacterium
CGAAATCACGAGGCCGACCGACAGACCGTTCGACATTTCGTTCATCGGCGGAATCTGCCCGCGGACTTCCACCTTGGCTCCCTTGGGCGGATCTCCGGCCCGGGCAATCGCGGCGGCCACCTCGCGCGAGAGCGAACCCAGGTCGATGCCCGCGCGATTCGCCGTGATTGTGACTTGCCGCTTCATGTTGTAGCGGTCGTATTGGCCGGGCATCGTGCCGCTTTTGATCTCTGCCACATCGCGGACGAGCACCTGCCCGCCGCGCCCTTGTTTGAGCGGTATCTGGCCAAGATCGTCCGCGGAGCTGGTCATGTGAACGCCATCGACGCTGCGGACCACGGGCCGCGGAATCTCGACCTGAACCTGGTAGGCGATGCCGCTCTTCGGATCGGCCCAGTAGTTCGGCACCGTGAACCGACTGCTCGACGTGGCCGTGACCAGCGACCGCGAGACGTCGGCGGGTGTGAGTCCGGCCAGACCCGCTTTCTCCCGATCGACATTCACCTCGATCGTCGGGTAGTCAAGCGACTGGCCGAACTGCAGATCGCGGAGGGCTGGAATCTTGGCTAGCTCGTCGTACAACTTGCCGGCGAACGCCCGGCTGTCGGCAAAATTTGGCCCGCTGACCGAGACCTCGACCGGCGTCGGACTGCCGAAGCTCATCACTTCGTTGACGATGTCAGCCGGCTCAAAGCTGAGCCGCGTTCCCGCGGGCAGCTCGGCCGCCAGCCTTTCACGTAGACGGGCCTTCGCCACCTCGGCATCAATATGGGCATCCTCTCGCAGTTTGACGTACAGAATTGCTTCCTCGGGGCCGCGCGACCATTGATACACGGCGTTGATTGGAAAATTCGAGTGAATCATGCCGACATAACCGAGCGTCAGATCGACGTTTTCGGCGCCCACCTCGTCGGCGATCAGGTCGAGCGCCTGGCGGGCGATCGTTTCGCTTTTGGCGATGTGCGTCCCGTCGGGGGCCCGCATTCGCAGACGGAACGCGCCCGTGTCAACGACTGGAAAGATCTCCCGCCCCAGACGCGGGCCGATCACGAAGATGGCGAGGCCGCAAACGGCCAGATATGCCGGAATCACAATCCACCGCAGGGCGACCAACCGGCTGAGCAGCGACTCGTAGCCGACGCGGACGCGGTCGAACCAGTTCTGTTTCTCGTCGGCATGGTGCTTCGCATGGCGCAAGAGCCACACCGAGGCCACCGGCACGAACGTACTCGACAGAATGTACGAGGCAATCATCGAGAAGCCGACCGCCATGGCGAGCGGCGTGAAGAGCGCCCGGGGGGCGCCTTCCATGAAGAGCGCGGGCACAAACACCGCCAGGATGCAGAGCATCGCCAGGAGTCGCGGAATCGCCGTGACCGAATTGCCGATCCGCACGGCCCGGGCGATCGAACCCGTCTCGCGCATTTGGCCGTGGATGTTCTCAATTTCGACAGTCGCTTCATCGACGAGAATGCCGATAGCGAGCGCGAGCCCCCCCAGCGTCATCACGTTGATCGTGTAGCCTGTGATCCACAGCGCGATCACGGCCGACATCAGCGCCAGCGGGATATTGAGCACAACGACGAGCGCCGACCTCCAGTCCCACAAAAACAGGAGCACCATGATCCCGACGAGCACAGCCCCCAGGAGACCTTCGGTGATCACCCCGGCGACGGCCCGGGTCACATAAGGCGACTGGTCGAATTCAAAGCTCACCTGAATGTCCGGCGGCAACACCGCCTGCATGTCGGGCAGGGCCTTCTTAATCGTGTTGATGACCGACAGCGTCGACGCATCGGCCCGCTTCGTCGCCAGGATGTACACCGCCCGGCGGCCATTCACCAGCGCATAGCCGGCTGGCGCATCGGCCGAATCGGTCACAAACCCGATATCGCGGATGTACACGGGACTCGGCCCCACGCGGACCGGAATCGTCAGCATCTGTGCGGCGTCCTTGACCACCGAGTTGACGGGCACGATCGGGTACTGGTCGCCAATCGGTATATTGCCCGACGGGCTGAGCGTGTTCCCCTTGGTCAGGGCGACAATCACTTCCTCCGGCGCGAGGCCATACGACTGCAGCCGCTGCGGATCGACCGTGACGACCATCGTCCGCGCGCTGCCGCCAAACGGCGGCGGGGCGGAAACGCCGGGCAGGCTCGAAAACATTGGCCGCACGGAGAAAAGCGCGAGGTCGTTGATCTCGGCGATGCTCCGCGTATCGCTCCGCAAGACGAGATAACCGACCGGCACGCTCCCGGTATCGAATCGCATCACAAACGGCGAGACCGTCCCCGGCGGCATGAACGCCTGCGAACGGTTCACGTAGTTGATCGTCTCGGCCATCGCCTGGGCCATATTGGTCCCGGGATGGAAAAAGAGCTTCATCAGGGCCACGCCCTGCACGTTCCGCGATTCGACGTGATGGATGCCCGAAATGTAGAGGAAATGGTACTCGTAATAGTTCGTCAGGTACCCTTCCATCTGCGCGGGGTCCATCCCGCCGTACGGCTGGCAGACGTAAATCACCGGCAGGTTGAGCGCCGGGAAGATATCGACATCCATCCCCTTCGGCAGGCCCGCCGGGTAGGTATAGCCCGCCTGCTCGACGATCGGCTTCCCCACGGCCAGGCCAAACCCGAGCGTGATCGCCACCAAGGCCACCAGCACGGTCAGCGGATGCCTGAGGGCTGCAATAATGAGATTCATGAATGATTCGTCGACGAAGCGGCGGCGGCGCGACGCGTGCTAGAACAATGGCGGCCAACGACCACCGCCACTCTGGGGCGATGCCCCTGGGCCGAGTACACTGGCAAACTACGGCGAAAGCTCGATTCTACCTTGCCAGTGTCGGTGTTCAATATCGATAATCGATATTATGGCTCAGGACGTTTTGCGGCACCTGTTTACCGGCTTTGTCCGGCTACACATCCTCTACCACGCGGCCAAGCAATCGGTCTGCGGCGTGGAAATGATGGACGAGTTGCGCCATCACGGCTACAAGATCGGCCCCGGCACGATGTACCCGATCTTGCACGACCTGGAAGAGGCGGGGCACCTCGCGAGCGAAGAAGAAATCGTACAGGGCAAGCGCCGCAAGAACTTCCGCCTCACGCCCCGCGGCAAGAGGCTACTTGTCGAGGCCCGCGAGAAGCTGCGCGAACTAGCGGGCGAAATTCTTGAAGATCACGACGACGGCCCGCTGGCTGCCGGGAAGTAGCCACCTGGCAAACTTTGCCGTCTGCAGAGGATGCGCCACGTTATAGCGGTCGTGCGGCGAGTTTCCCGCTGTTAGCCCGCGATGCGACCGCTTCAGCCGGCAATTTCAGCAAGCGCGGCACAACCGGATTCCGATCTTCAATATCGGACTCCGATACCGTTCGCCTTGGCCGCCGGATTGCATGTTCTACAACGCCTTTCACCGCCAGACGTCGATTTCCGCGGCCGCACTGGTTGGGACGCTCACTCTGGTGCTGGCCGGAAGTTCCGGCTGTGCCAATCGCCAATCCATGGTTGCCCCTGCCCAGGCAACAACCGCAGCATCAACGTCTCTGAGAGAGTCCGCTACAACGGGTGATCTCGCCCGGTTGCCGATGCCAGTCAGCGAGCCCGTGGTTGCACCTGCCGCATTCAATCAGGCCGTGATCGAACCGGTCGCGCCCCAGCCGCTGCCGTCGCCGGCCGACGGTTCGGCCGTGCAGCCAGCCCTCGTTCAACCAGCCGTTGAGCCGATCGGGGTCGAGCCCGCGGCCGGGCCGACGCAGCCGATCGACTTTGCCACGGCCCTAGCCCTCACGACCGGGCAGAATCCGCGGATCGCCATTGCCCAGGCGCAGATCGCCGAGGCCTACGCCCGCTACGACGCGGCCCGTGTTCTGTGGCTGCCCAGCCTCCGGGCCGGGATGAACTACAACAAACACGAAGGGCGGATTCAGGATGTCGTCGGCGAGTCGATTGAGACCAGCCGCGGGGCAGCCTATGGGGGCCTGGGTGCCTCCGCGGTGGGTGCAGGCTCGCCCGCCGTGCCGGGCGTTTATGCCAGTTTTCAACTGGCCGATGCCATCTATCAGCGGCAGATCGCCGGCCACGCGGTCGATGCCCGCGACGCACTCGGCACCGCCGAAATGAACGACCAGTTGCTGGCCACCGCGCTGGCATACCTCGCGATCCTCGACGCCACGCAGCGCAAGGCAATTGCCGCCGAAACGTTGTCGCATGGCCAGGCCCTCGCCGAGATCACGCTCAACTTTGCCCAGTCCGGGGCCGGGAATGCAGCCGATGCCGACCGGACTGCCGCGGCTGTCTCGCTGCTGGCGAATGAAGTAGCGCGGGCCGAAGAGGCCCAGGCCATTGCCTCGGCCCGATTGGCCCAGCAGTTGTCGGCTGATCCGTCGTTTGTGCTATTGCCGGTCGAGCCCGCCGTTGTGCCGATCGATCTGGTCGAACAGGGGACGTCGACGGGAGAACTCGTCGCGCAGGGGCTCGCCAACCGCCCGGAACTGGCCGCCAGCCGGTCGCTCGTCTTTGAAGCCGTCAATCGCCTCCGCCGCGAGGAACATGCCCCCTGGCTGCCGAGCATCATCCTGGGAGTCAGCTACGGCGGCTTTGGAGCGGGGCTCGGCGGGCAGATCGAGAACGGCGGCGACCGGTTTGATTTCGACGGCGCGGCCTTCTGGGAACTGCGCAACCTCGGTTTCGGCGAGCAAGCGGCTCGCGACCGCGCCGGCGCCTCGCTCCAGCAGGCCCGCATGCGCGAAGTAGCGCAGCTCGATGCCGTCGCCCGTGAGATCGTCGAAGCTCAGGCACAGGTCGCCGCCCGCCGCCGGATGATCGCCACGTCGCAAACCGCGATAGAGTCGGCCGAGAACTCCTATCGCCGCAATCTGGAGCGGATCCGCAACGCCCAAGGGCTGCCGATCGAGGTGCTGCAGTCGATTCAGGCCCTCGATGCGGCTCGCCGCGAGTACCTCCGCTCGGTGGTCGACTATAACGACGCCCAGTTCCGCCTGTATCGGGCGCTCGGCTGGCCAATCGGGCCGACGCCGTGAAGCAAGGCCCGATGGCGCGGCTGAAGGGAACGAATGCGACCACAGGTGGTGAGCGAAATAGTTGCTGACTGACCGGAGAGGGGCGCTGTATATTGGAAGAGTGTGGCACGCCCCTCCTCGCCAGCATGCCGAGCCTTGAATGATCCGCCCCGCCGCAATCCTGACCTTGTCGATTCAGCTGGCGATGTTCTCGTCTGCCAGCTGGCTGCAGGCTCAAGAGCCGGAATCACCAAGTAAAGATCGGGCGACCGACCGACTGACGAAGCTGGCAGACCAACTCGCGGCCGACGAGTTCCTCGTGCGCGAGACGGCGATGCTCGAGCTGGTTGCTGCCGGCGGAGCGGCCATTCCCGCCGTCGAGCGGAACCTTGCCGGAGAAAATCGCGAAGCGATCACGCGGTCGCTGTTCGTCCTCGAACAACTAGGTCTTGGGAGCCCGCGTGGTGCGGTCGCAGCTCTTCGATGGGGTCGAATTCCGGCAGCAGATTGAATCGATTGAAATCGGACCAGCGTTCACAGGAACGGCCGATGACCTCCGCCGGCTGGAGTGGGTCGTTGCAAGCAAAGTCATCCTGGTGGGGCCCAAGATCGACGATGCGTGGATCCGCCCGATCGCCAAAATGCCTGCTCTCGAAGAACTGCACCTCTATGAGGCCGCCGTCAGCGACGCGGCCTTTGCGCTCCTGGCCGGCCATCCGTCCCTGCGGCACTTGGGCGTCTATTACACTCCGCTGACCGATGCGGCTCTCAAGCAGGTGACGAAGATTCCGAGCCTCCTCTTCGTCAAGCTGTACGGGACAAAGGCCACGCAGGAAGGAGTCGCGGGGCTTACCAGCTCGGTGCAGGGAACCTCCGTCGACTTTAGGCGCGGCGCGTTTCTGGGGGTCGGCTGCGTTTCGGCCCAGGACGGCACTTGTCTCCTCTCAACCGTGCATACGAACAGTCCCGCCGCGAAGGGAGGACTGCAGATTGACGATGTGCTGATCCGCTTTGGCGAGACCAAGGTGGCCGACTTCGACGCGCTGACTGCACAGATTTCGCAGCTTTCGCCCGGCGACGACATTGAGATCGAAGTACGGCGCGTCGTCGAAGAGCCGGGAGGCAACCTGCGGCAGAAGAACGTCATTGCCAAGGTCAAGCTCGAACCTTGGCCGCTCGACATGGCGGTTCAGCAGCTGTTTCGCCGCTAAGCCAGACTACTCCAAGCTGCGTCAGTTCTCGCTCTCCTGCGGCGGCCACTTTGGATTGCGTTCGATCTTTGCGCCGGTCCGCTCCCCATCCGCCAGCCAGCGAAACAGATAGTTCGTCACCGCCGGACGCAGCTCGCTCCGGGCATCCTCCCAAGTCCGCTGGCCGGCCTGGATCTCGGTGACCTGCACGAGATGCAGCCCCAGCGGCGACCAGACCAGCGGGCTCACCTCTCCTATCTTCAGCCCATAGGCCGCGGCGCTGATCGCCTCCGGCATGGGTTGCCGGCGCTCGATCCAACCCAGATCGCCGCCGGCGGCGCTGCTCGGTCCGGTCGAGTGCTTACGGGCCGCGGCTGCGAACGTAAGTTTCCCCTCCGCAATCTGCTGGCGGATCGCTTGCGCCTGCTCTTCGACTGCCTGCCGGGCCGCCGCGCTCTCGTCCGCCGGCTTCCAGAAAATCTGCGCAATTCGCAGGCGAGTGCCGTCGAACTCGCGAGGATGTTGGGCGAAGTACTTGCGCAGATTTTCGTCGGTCAATTGACGCTGCAAGTATGCTCCCCAGGAAAGCTGCCAACGGAGCGCCGCACGGACGTCGTCGCGCGTTTGGCCGATGGCCTGATAGTGATCGACGGGGCGAATATTCTGCGCGGCCAACTGTTTCTCGAGTCGTTCGAGGGCCAAGTTGATATCAGCCTGGCTCGCGACCTGTCCAAGTGCCGCCAATCGCCTTTGCGCCAGTCGCCGGTCGATCAGATGCTCGCGAATTGCGGACAGGAGCGCGGGATCGGCTGGGGAGGACGTTGCGCTGCGGGGATTTAGTCGCTCCTGCTCGCGGCCGACCTCGGCCGCCGTGATCGGATCGCCGTCGATGCGGGCCACGACGATTCCGGCGGCGGCGTCACGGGAGACTTCTACTGGGGTACTTGGCGGCTCGGCAGCGAGCCGCGCCGGCCAACCCTCCAGAACGAACAGCCCTCCCAGGGCGACCAGCATCGCCCCGCGCAATTTCGATTGCATGCAAACTCGTCTGCCTCCGGTGATTGCCCCTGGAGGTTTACGTCGGACCGATCCACAGTACCCGCTCCCGGCGGCCTACGGCAAATCGATCTTGCTCAGTTCGAACTCGACCGGCACACGGATGATTGCCGCTGCCGTGCGGTAGACGAACGTGTAGTCGGCGACTTTCGGTTCTTCACCCAAATCAAATTTATACGAGAGGCCCACTTCGTTGTCGCCCAGGAGGGTCGCTTCGACTCCCACATTGTCAATCCGATTCTTCTGGCCGTCGGTTACAAAGCACTCATTGTTGTAGATCCAGCCGCGATGCGATTCGAGGGCGTTGTTCACCTTGTCGAAGGCGACCCGCATGTTGACTTCGTAGATGTCTCCATTGCGGCGGCACGAATCGACAACGACCGTCGCCCCGCCCCGCTCGAGTTCTGCTCCGCGCAGCTTGTCGAGATCCGAGAACTCAAACGATTCGACCCGCCCGAGTACGACCGCAGTCAATGTACCTTTGAGCGAGCCGATCTGTTTGACCGAGCGGTCAGGCGCTTCGAGCGGAATCTCGAGTTCGATGGCCGAGTTGGTCACTTCGACCGGAACTTCCAACTTCCCCTCGCGGCCGTCGATCGGCAGCGGATTGCCTGCTTCGTCAGTGGCCGAAGTTTCGTCGAGCGGCTGTTCGAGCACGATCGGCCGCACGCGCGGCTCCCAGGCGACGTCGACGGTCAACCGGGCGGAACGCACGCCGGTCTTCAGGTCGCGAGTGGCTTCGATTCGCGCCGGCTCCAGCCGGAAGAGTCCGCTATAGGTGGCCTTCCCTTTGCGCGGCGCGGCATCGTCACCACGGGCCACGTAGGCCAGGGCCGCGCGTTCCTCGTCAAAGTTATAGAGCGACAGTCCCGCGGCATCGAGCACCGTGTCGAGTGCTTCCCAGAACGGCACTTCCTTCAACTCGACTTTGATCGTCGGATCGCGGGCCTCCTGATTGAACCGATCGCGATAATCGACGAGTTCGTTGCCGGACTGTTTCGCCAGTTCGGCTAAGGCCTGGGAAACGGGCATCTCGCCCGAGAGAGTCACCGGGCTGCTCTTGGTCGTCGCTTCGATCGCGGCTTTGGTCAGCGCGGTGCGAATCCGCGTCAGCCGATTGCGAACCTCCGCCGGCGTACGGTTGTTGACCGGCGGCAAAAGCGGGAGGACATCCGACCCGAGGGCGATCAGATCCTTCTCGGCCGCCTCGCGTTTGACCTGCTCATTGTGATCGAGTTGCCGCACCAGCAATTTGACGCGTTCGTCGAGTTTTTCGCCGGCCGGCGCGGTGGATTCGGCAACCTGTCCCAGCAACAGCGTGGCAGCGACCAGCAACTTGACGACCATGAATGCGACCTCCCGACAAGACCTAAAGACGAGCTGTCTGAGATTATTCTAGGCAATCCCGCGGACGTCCACCACCAGCAAACTGAATTCCTAAATCGGCGGAAGGCCGGTGCAAATCCCGTTCAGCCGACTGTCTCGCAAACTCAAAACCTTACCTCCGGTTGCGGAAGTAACTGGCTCCGGGATCTGAGCCAGTTTTGGAGAAATTCTGTCCCGGGTGTCGATTTCGTCCTGGCCCATCCGACCAAGGAGTAACGACTCGGCAAATCGGTTTGCTGAGCAAATCCCAATGGGAAGCGCATCTTACGCACAAGTGAGGACAGAGCATGAGAGTTATGGTGCTCGGCAAGGCCACCAAGGACACCGAAGCTGGAGTGATGCCTACCGCGCAAACGTGGGCGGAGATGGAGCAATTTAATGAAGAGCTGGTCAAGGCAGGAATCGTGCTGGCCGGTGAAGGCCTGCAGCCAAGTTCCGCAGGCGTTCGTGTTCGCTGCTCCGGAAAGGACCGAATTGTTACAGACGGCCCGTTTGCCGAAACCAAGGAGTTGATAGCCGGTTACATGATTTGGCAGGTGAATTCGATCGACGAGGCCATTGCCTGGGTCAAACGCTCCCCGATGACCGACGATTCCGAAGTCGAGATTCGCCCCATTATCTCATTCTCGCCTGAGGAAGTTAGCGAAATCGAATCCCAAGCCAAATGGTGACGTCGGCGTGGGACCGTTTTGCATCTGGAAATGCTCCGGTTCAAAAAATACCATGGCGGCTTCCCAGCCCCGGACGCCAGCGACAAAAAGTCCCCAAGCCGGCCATCTCGTCGTCCTCATTTCAGTCCATACAGCGGCGCTAGCTTGCCGCGGAGGTGGCGTACGAGCGGCGCATGCGAAAGCGGCTGTCCCGTCACACGCTCGACAAGCTGTGCCGCCGTATAGCACTGACCGACTTCATGAATGTTCCGCTGAAGCCAACTCTTGAGCGGCGCGAATTCGCCATGCGAAAACTGATCCGCCAGCCCTCCCAGTTCGCGCTCGGCCGCTTCGAAGAACTGGGCGGCGTACAGGTTGCCGAGCGAGTAGGTCGGAAAATAGCCAATCAGGGCGGCCGACCAATGAATGTCCTGCAGACAGCCGTCGGCGTCGCTGGGTGGGGCGATACCCAAATACTGCCGATACTTTTCGTTCCAGGCGGTGGGCAGGTCGGCTGACTTCAGGTCGCCGGTGAGCAGCGCCTGTTCAAGTTCAAACCGCACGATGATGTGCAAGTTGTAGGTCGCTTCGTCGGCTTCGACCCGGATCAGCGACGGCTCGACGTGGTTGATCGCCCAGTAGAAGTCATCGAAACTGGCGCCGAGAGCCGCTTCGGGAAAGTCCGCGGCGAATTGCGGGAAGAAGTGTTCCCAAAACGCCCGGCTGCGGCCGACGAGGTTTTCCCACATCCGCGACTGCGACTCGTGAATGCCGAGCGAAAGGTACGTGCCCGGGGGCAGGCCAAACCAGTCGGTGCGGAGCCCTTGATCGTAGATGCCGTGTCCCGCCTCATGCAGGGTGCCAAAGAGCGCCGAAGGGAAGAACGTTTCGTCGTACCGCGTGGTAATCCGGCAATCGTGCGGACCCATCCCGGCGCAGAACGGGTGGTGGGTAATGTCGAGTCGCCCGCGCTCGAAGTCGAAGCCGATGGCCGAGGCGGCTCGCTTGCCAAAAGTTTCCTGGGCACTCTGCGGGCAATGGCGCGACAGAATTTCAACGGGGGCGCGGCGCCCGGACTCGATGATCGCCTGGACGAGCGGAGTAAGCTCGTCGCGCAGGGCCGACAGCACTGCGGCCACCTCGCTCGTGCGGGCGTCCGGCTCGTAGTCGTCGAGCAACGCGTCGTAGGGATGCTCGGGATATCCCAGGCACTCGGCCTGCTGGCGTTTGAGGTCATAGAGCTTGGTAATGTGCGGGGCAAACGACGCGTAATCGTCGGCCGCACGGGCTTTGACCCAGGCTTGCTGCCCGAGGACCGAAGCTCGCGTCAATTCTTCGACCAGCAATTGGGGCAGTTTGCAGCGTTTCTCGTAGTCGCGGCGCAGTTGCCGAATCGTGGCCCCCTCATCGCTATGCGGGTCGGCGGCGAGCGGACTGCTGCTCAATTCGTGCAGCCACTCCCCCAGCCGTGGATCGGTCCGGCGGCGATGCACCTCACCGGAAACGAACGTCATCTGCTCGGCCCGGTATTCTCCCGCGGCGGTCGGCATGTAAGTCCGCTCGTCCCAACCGAGGAGCGACTCGATCGATTCCAGCAGCGCGGACTGGCGAGCTTGCGTACAAAGTTGTTCGAACAGGGACATACACGAACCTGAGCAAGGGAATTCAGTAAATCGACGTCGGGAAAGGGGCCGGCAGCTCTACAGGAAAGGGGGAGAGCCGACCGTCGCCGCAAGCGGAAGGGCGAGCATCCTGCGGGCTCGAACCATGAGAAGCTGTTCTCGCCAAGGCTGTCAATCGTGCGATCTGCGAGCGTCAGTCGAAATTGCCCCCCAGGCTCGACTCAATCTGGTCGGCCTTCCGGCTGAAGAACATTCCGCTGGGCTTCGCTTCCGGTTGAGCCGTCCTCATACCATCGCCGATCGTCTCATTCCACGTGGGGAATCCTTCGCCGCGGAGAGAATCCATCCAGGCGCAACCGGATGGCAGCGCAATCATCGCTAGGAGCCCCCACAAGGCCAGCCACTTCCTAAATGCGAATGGAAAATCGGACATGGGTAACTCTGTCGCGACGGGCGAGGTGCTTCGGAGGAGCGGCCAGGAGGCGAACTATGCCAAATTGCCCGATCGCTGTCGAGTCAGAAACGGCCCGCCGCGATGCTCGCAAATCGTGCAGCGAGCCGGCTGACACGGCAGTCCTGGCAAAATGAGAGGTTTGGCGTCCGCCTAACGGGAATCGTCGGACATTAACTGCTCGATGATCCCCGCGACGGCTCCCTGGCGCTTGTTCCCCTGAGCTCGGATGATCTGGCAATCGGCCAGCGACGGGGCCAGCGTCCGACCAGCCGTTCGTTCGGTCAGATCGTCAAATATCCGTGGTCCCAAGTCGAGCAGCCGTCCATACACAAACAGCTTTTGCGGATTGAACAAGTTGATCACCGCGGCCAGTGCCACGGCGACGTAGCCCAAAACTCGGTCGAGTTCGCGCGGAGCGTGGATTTCCCCGGATTTTAATTGCGCCAGAAGCTCGTCGGCCGACAGCCTGGTTCCCAGCCGTTCGCCGACCAGGGTGCAGAGGGCGGCATCGGTGGCTACGGTCTCCAGGCACCCCCGATTGCCGCAGCCGCAGGTCCGGCCGTCGAGTTCGACCGTCACGTGCCCTAGTTCTCCGGCCAGGCCGTTATATCCACCCAGGATCTTCCCGCCGTCGACGATCCCCAGACCCAGCCCGCCGGTGATGTCGAGCATCGCGAAATTGGCAACGTCGCGGGCAGCGCCGTAAGTCTTTTCCGCCAGACACAGCGCGTGCGTCTCCTGCAGGATAGCGACCTCGAGACCCGTCACGCGCTGCAAATCGAGTCCCAATTGCCGTCCGTCGGTTTGATGCAGGTTGGGCGAGATCAGCGTCCGCTTGTCGTGCCGCGAAAGGAGACCGGGTACGGTGATTCCCACGCCCAGGACGTTTGTGTTGCTAATGGAGCGGAACTGGTCGATCTGTTCGGCTGCGGAAGAAATCAGGCTCTCGTAGTCCTTTGGCGTGGGAAACGCCATGCGCGCACCCGCGTGCAACTGGCCATCGAGTCCGGCCACCACAAGTTCACACTGCTCCACGCCGACCACCAGTCCCAGAACGGAGACGGTCTCGGTGGCCAGCCGCAGGACGCGCGCTGGGCGGCCAAGCGGCGGATGTTGGGATGGCCCTTCCTCAATGAGGCCAGCGGCGAGCAATTGGGCCGTCGTACGAGTCACCGTGGGGCCGCTGATCCCCGTCAGCCGGACAATTTCGGCACGCGACAGCGGACCGCGGCGCTGGAGGACTCCCAACACCTCGCGGGTGTGCAGTTGCCGGAGGAGGGGCGCGGTCGCGCGGACGCCGGTCTCTCGGGGCCTCGGACTGGTCATGATTCAATGGCAGGGGAGTACTCGCCGAATTCCGTGCGCCGAGCCACGATCGCTTGCACTCGACCGTCGATCGGACAGATCAGCAGCGTAGCCGACTCGTCCCCTTCCGCAGAGACCTCTTTGCGCAGCCGCTCGGGATCGAGGTCCACACCGCGTTTTTTCACCTCCAGGCGGCCGATGTGCCGCTCGCGGAAATGCGCACGCAATTGCCTACGGTCGAGCGGGAGCACGTCGTGTACTTCGAACGACTTGCAAGCGGGCTCGTCGATAAGCCGATCGCTGGTCAGATAGGCTGTTTGCGCCGAGACTGCCTCCCAAGCATGATCTGCACATAGCGTTGCTACCAGCCTGGCCGCAAGCACGGCGGAATGCGGTTCATAAAGAAATCGACCGATACGACTTGCCACTGGGAACGTGGTCGCGGGGGAGCCGACGATCGTGCGAGGCCCGCCGCGAGCATCGACAATCGTGGCTGAATGACAGCCCGGATGGCGGGCCAGACCGCCGAACCAGGCCACGAGTTGGCGACACTCCCCCCGGCTCCCGAGCCATTGCTGCTCGCTGCTGGCGGCCCACGACGGCGGGACCTCGGCTGCGGGGGCCAGCTTGATCGCAGCCTCTGGATTAGCGGCCAGCATCCGCTCGAGTGTTTCGAGCGGCGGCTCTCCCAGGTCGATCTTGGTCGTGCGAAGGGCGCGCGGCCGCCGGTCGGGATCGATGTGCCAGGCCGCATAGCCGGTGAGATCGACCGATTCGGCAGAGCGTGCAATGGCCCGGGAGCCGTGTCGAGCATAGGCCGCCAGATTGGCCTCCGCCAGAATGGCCAAGCTCGGCGAGAGGTCGATGCCCGTTGCCGTCGAGCGCTCGGCCAGCGCGACCAGGTCGCCCCCGATGCCGCAGCACAGATCGGCGACAGCGGCCTCGCCCGGAAACCTCGCGGCTTTCTCGGCTGCGACCCGCTCGTCGGTCGCCTGCTCAAGCGCCTGGCGGGTGAAGAACATCTGCTCGGCGCGTGAGAACTTGTCTCGGGCTCGCAACCGCAGCGCGGCCTGTTCCAGGACGAGCTTTGCGCGTGCCGCCGGGAGCGACTTGCGCAATTGCATCACTAGCGTCGCACTCACCGGCGCAGCGGCCTCAGCCACTTGCGCGCTCGCCTGCGCAAGCCAGGGCCCCGCCGCGTCGCTCACGAGCCAGTGGTAGTCTGCCAGGTTGTCGTCCAAGGGCAAGTTCTCCCCCGCTGTTGTCGCCAGCGGCTGCTTGCGATGATAGGCGGTATGTCGTCGCCAGGGGAACATCTGGGGCTGTATTTGCATTTGGCGCGAGCGGCGGAGCTGCGCCGGCAGCCGCTCGTGCGCGACCGGCTGCTTTTTCTGGCAGGGGTGATTGCCGCTCAGATTCCTGGCCTCGCGCCGATTGCCGAATGTTGCCGGGCGAAAATCCTCGAGCATAACCCGGGCCACCTGGTCGCTCGATGGCCCACGCTCAGCGGCTCGCTGCAGGAGCCGGAT
>JALORD010000657.1 GCA_025459145.1 Pirellulaceae bacterium
GACGAAGCGCGGGGCTTCGTGGCCGATCCCTCGCCCGAGAAGCGGGCCCGGCTGGTCGATGATCTGGTGAACCGGCCGGAGTTCGCCGAGCACTGGGCGCTGAAGTTCGCCGATGTATTGCGAGCCGAAGAAAAGGTGCTGGACCCGAAAGGGGTCGATGCGTTTTACACCTGGATTCGCGATTCGCTGGCCGAAGCGAAGCCGCTCGACCAGTTTGTCCGCGAGCTGGTCACCGCTCGCGGTAGCACGTACGACAATCCGCCGACGAATTTTTACCGGGCCAACCGCGATCCGCTCACCCGGGGTGAGACGGCCGCCCGGCTGTTCCTCGGCGTCCGGCTGCAATGTGCCCGCTGCCACAATCATCCGTACGACGTCTGGACGCAGGACGACTATTACAACTGGGCCGCGGTCTTCGGCCGGATCGATTACGAAATCAAATCGAACGAGCGCAAAGACAAGCTCGACAAGAACGAGTTCAACGGCGAGCAGGTCGTCCTGGTGAAGGACGAAGGGGAAGTCGAGAACCCGCGGATCAAGGCGAGTGCCACGCCGAAGTTTCTCGGAGCCGAGACGCCCGCCTTCGACGCCAAGGCCGATCGCCTGGCGCCGCTGGCCGATTGGCTGGCGACGCCGAACAACCGGCAGTTCGTCCGCGCTCAGGCGAATTTCGTCTGGTATCACCTGCTCGGCCGGGGACTCGTCGAACCGATCGACGATTTTCGGGTGACGAACCCCGCGAGCAATCCGCCGCTGCTGCAAGCTTTGGCCGATGATCTGGCGGCCAGCGGCCTCGACTTGCGGCACCTGGTCCGGACGATCATGACCAGCCGGACGTATCAGCTTTCGGCCGAGCCAAACGAGACGAATCTGGCCGACGAAGCCAACTTTGCCCGGGCGATCGTGCGCCGGTTGCCGGCCGAGAAGCTGCTCGACGCGCAGTGCCAGGTGCTCGACGTCGCCGCCTCGATCAACGGCTATCCCGAAGGGACCCGGGCCGGTCAAGTTCGCGGCACGATCCGCGTTCGCCCGCGCGAAAAGCGGCCGAGTTCCGCCGACCGGTTTTTGAAGACATTCGGCAAGCCCGAGCGGCTCCTCGCCTGTGAATGCGAACGGTCGAACGAAACGACGCTCAAACAGGCGCTGACGCTGATCGGCGACGAAGGGCTCAATGATCTGCTCACAAGCGGCGCCAACCGGCTGAGCCGACTGGCGGCGAGCGACCTCTCGCACGGCGAGGTGGTCGAGGAGTTGTATTGGCACGCCCTGGGGCGCGAGCCGTCGGCTGACGAACGGGACGCCGCCGCGTCGCTTTTGAACCAAGCAGAGGGCGACCGGCTGCCAGCCTTACAGGACCTCGCCTGGGCCCTGCTCAACGCCAAGGAGTTTGTGTTCCGACACTGATGGGCAGAAGCACCAAATGACAAGCATCAAATCTCAAACAAGCACCAAGAGGCCAATGACCGAATGAACGGCAATCGCGGTGGCCCGATTGGAACATTGGAAATTGAGGTTTGGAATTTGTTTGTGATTTGGCGCTTGCGATTTGATCATTACTCGCACCGCAATTCGCTTCGAACCTTGCGACTACATTCTCTCCCATGAAACTTCGCCTTTCGTTATTTGCGATTCTATTGGCCACACTCTCGTCCGCGGCCTTCGCCGGACCGAAAGACGGCCGGCTCGATATCTACTGGGTCGATGTCGAAGGGGGCGCGGCGACGCTCCTCGTGACGCCGGCTGGCGAAACGATCCTGATCGATACCGGCAACCCCGGCCGCCGCGACGCCGATCGGATCGTCAAAACGATCACCGAAGTCGCCGGCCAGAAGCAAATCGACCACCTGATCGTCACGCACTATCACGGCGACCACTACGGCGGGGCGAGCATGCTTACGACGCTCCTGCCGATCCGCAACCTGCACGACAATGGTCGGTTCGACGACATGCCCGATAACCCGGGACAGGCATACTTCGAGCTGAAGGTCGATAACCGCCACGTCGTCGCGCCGGGAGGCACACTGCCGCTCCAGCAGAAAGACGGAACCGCAAAACTCGCGTTCACGTTCCTCGGCGGGAAGAAGACGTTCATCGATCCGCCGGCGACCGCGGCCGACAACGCCGACCTCTGTGCCGCCGGACGCGAGAAGGAACGCGACGGCAGCGACAACGCCAACAGCGTTGTGATGGTCGTCGATTTCGGCAAGTGGCGGTTCTTCGACGCAGGAGACCTCACCTGGAACCAGGAGGCCCGCCTCGTCTGCCCGAAGAACATGATCGGCCAGGTCGATGTCTATCAGGTGACCCACCACGGCCTCGATTCGAGTAATAACCCGCTGGTGATCAGTTCGCTCCAGCCGCGAGTCGCGATCATGAACAACGGCTCGACGAAAGGGTGCTTGCCCGAGGTATTCGAGAACCTCAAGGCCACGAAGTCGATCGCCGCGATCTACCAATTGCACAAGAACCTTCGCCCCGACGGCGCAAACAGCAACACGGCGGACGAGCTGATCGCAAACAAAGAGCGCGAGTGTAGCGGCAACTACATCAAGCTCTCGGTCGCCCCCGACGGTCAGAGCTACACGGTGACGCGAGGCAACTGAACAATGACGAGCCAACTTCACCTGCCAACTTCCCGCCGCGCAATCCTCCACGCCGGCGGTGCCGCACTGCTTGGAATGAGCGTGCCGAGCATCCTGCGGGCCGCGGAGGCGGCAAAACCGGCCAGCAACCTGAAGGTGCGGGCCAAGCAGGTGATCTTTCTGTTCCAGTGGGGCGGGCCGAGCCATGTCGACATGTTCGACCGCAAGCCCAACGCTCCCGAAGGAATACGCGGGCCGCTTCAGTCAATCGCGTCGAGCTGTCCGGAGATGCCGGTCTGCCATCAGCTGCCCGAGACGGCCAAGCGGATGCACCTGGTCACGCAGATCCGCACCGTGACCCACAAGATGAAGAACCACAACTCGGCCGGGTACTACGCCCTCTCGGGGCAGGCTCCGCCGAGCGACGATCAGCGATTGCGGGATTCGCTCGACCTGTTCCCCGCCTATGGCAGCGTCGTCGACAAGCTCGCGCCCAACACGAACGGCATGCCGACGTTCGTCTCGTATCCGCACGTCATCAGCGACGGCTCGATCACGCCGGGGCAGCACGCCAGCTTCCTGGGCAAGGCGCACGACCCGCTGTTCTTTGGCGAAGATCCTAGCAGCCCCGGCTTTAAACTGCCCGAACTGAGCCTCCCCGATGGACTGGCCATCGATCGACTGCACCGCCGCCGGGCGATGCAGCAGCTCGTCGACCGGCAGGCCAAGCTGCTCGATCACTCGGCCGAAGCCCGCGGCTTCGACCAGTACTATGAGCGGGCGATCAACATGCTCACGAGCGACAAGGTCCGCCAGGCGTTCGACCTGTCGGCCGAGCCCGAGGCGGTTCGCGACCGCTACGGCCGGACGAACTACGGCCAGTCGTGCCTCCTCGCCCGCCGGCTGGTCGAGGCGGGAGTCAAGTTCACCACGGTTTACTTCAGCAACTCGATCGGCGGCCGCAGCACCGAAAGCGGCGGCTGGGATACGCACGGCTTCGACAACACGCGGATGTACCCGATCGTCGAGAAGTACCACTTCCCGATCACCGAAATGACGCTCCCCACGCTGCTCGACGAGCTCGAGGAGCGGGGCCTTCTGGACGAGACGCTCGTCGTCTGGATGGGTGAATTCGGACGCACGCCGAAGATCAACGACAACGCCAGCCGGGACCACTGGCCGCAGTGCTATACGGTGCTGCTCGCCGGTGGCGGCGTGAAGCGGGGCTTCGTCTACGGCAAGAGCGACGCCAGCGGCATGTACCCCGACGAACAGCCGGTGCGGCCCGAGGACCTCGCGGCGACGATCTATTACCTGATGGGCATCGACCCGGCCAGCGAAATCCGCGACCGCAACAACCGCCCCCTGGCCATCGCCGGCCGGCCGGTGCTGGATGTGGTGGCGTGAGGTTGACCAGCTAACTCCACTTCACAACATGAAGTGGAGCCTCATTTGCGAAAATCGGCATTCCTCCGCGGCTGATTCCGATTGCCGCTCCCTCAGCGGCTGTGCCACAATCGGACTGGATTGAACTAACGCGCCCGCCGGCTCCTGATACGCAACTTTCCTGGCAACGAAAGCCCGCCATGACTTCTCTCGCGTTTGTCATCTCGTTAGCTCTCACCGCCGAAGTCGTCCCGCCGCAGGTGCTCGACGATCGGCTGCAGGTGCAGCTTGTCGCGGCCGAGCCCGACGTGGTGACGCCGACGGGCCTGGCGGTCGATTCCCGCGGCCGGGTGCTCGTGATCGAGAGCCATACGCACTTTCGCCCCGACGGGTACAAAGGCCCGGAGCACGACCGAATTCTCCTCCTCGACGATTTCGATCCTGCGACCGGCAAGGCCCGCAAGATCAGCGTCTTCTTCGAGGGGACGAAGTACACCATGAACCTGGCCGTCTATCACGACGGCTCGATCTACGTCGCCACGCGGAGTGAGATTTTTCGCCTGCGCGACACCGACGATGACGGAAAGGCCGACGAGCCTCTCGGGGTTTGCCTTCGATTTCGCGGGGAACGTCTACTTCGGCTTTGGCGAAAACCTGGGGGCCGACTACAAGCTGATCGGCAGCGACGGAGTCACGCTCGCCGGTGGCGGCGAAGGGGGCAATATCTACACCTGCGATCCCGCCGGCGGCAAGCTCCGCCGCGTGG
>JALORD010000658.1 GCA_025459145.1 Pirellulaceae bacterium
ACTCGGCAGCCTCGGCGTAATCTTTCGCCGCCAGCGCCAGTTCCGCCAATTTCCGCCGCAGTGCGAGATTGTCGGGCTCGCCGGCTAGCCAACGCTTAAGCACCGGCCGCAGCCGCTTGCCGTCGCCGCTTTGCAGATAGATCTTCGCCAGTCCTTTTGTCCAACGGTCGCTGTGCGGCAGCTTGGCCTCTCCCAGGGCATACAGCGACTCGGCAGCCTGTACGTCCTTTGCCTGCAGTTTAAACGCCGCCATGAGAGCCAGCATCTCCTCGTGCGGCTGTTCCCGGTCGAGAACCGGTTCCAGCAGGGCCATGGCCCCTGCCGTGTCGCCGATCGACACCAGCAGCCGGGCCAGGACATACGCCGCGTCGGGCTGTTTGGGGTCTAGCTCCCGGGCCCGAATCGCCAGGCTCCGGGCCTGCGGCTTATCGTCGCGATCGAGCCATGCCCGCGCCAATTGACCAACGAGCCCGGCATCTTCAGGATTGTCAGCCACGCGTTTCCGCAGTTCGGCCAGCCCAAGCCGCCCGCTGGCCGCTCCCGTCGAGGCCGCAATCTCGCTCTCGATAAACTCGCGATACGACCGCTCGAAGTCTGCTTCGGTTGTTTCAAACAGCTCCGCAAGCGCCTCGCCGGTCGACTTTCGCGCGGCATAGGCGGCGAGCATCCGCCGCGGCGCATCGTCGCCAAACCGGGAGATCAAATGCTCGATATACAGCTCCGACTGGCAGTAGGCGAGCGTCCAGTCGTCCTTGGACTGCGGCCGAATGAATCCGAGCGTCACATCCCCCAACGTGAAGAGCCTGCCGGCTTGTTGCCGCTGGCGTAGCAGATCGGTCCAAGCCCGAGGCCGCAGCTCTCCCTCGAGATACACGGCCAATCCTTCGGTGAACCAGTGCGGAACGTTGAAATCCGTCTGCTGCAGGTTGATCACATGGACCAGTTCGTGCCGCAGGACCTGTGCCCAGTCATATTTGGTCGGCAGTTCATTGGGTGACGACAGGGCGACCATCTTCCCGGCGCAGGCCCCAACCGTTCCGATGAGCGGCAGGCCGACCATCCGGGCACTGAACCAATTGTGCCCCGGTGTGCTGCCGTGCCGCGTGAAGATTTCGATCAGCGTCTTGCCGGGCGGTGCAAAACCCAGCCGCTTGGTCAAATCCGGATACGCCTCATCTTCCAGGTACTGCGCCGCATAGCGGGCGAGCAGTTCGCTTTGCCCCCGGTCAAATTTCAGGACAAAGTGCTCGGTCTCCAGCACTGCATAACCCGATAACACATCGAGCACTTCGAGCTGATTCTTTACCCGCACGTTGAACGGATCGATGGCAAACGACTCGGCGAGCAGCCGTGCCGCTTCCTGCTCTTCGCCGAGGCGCATCAGGACGAGCCCCAAGTGCCCGCGCGGCGCGATGAGCTGCGGCATTCGCTCATCGGCCAGGCGGAAAAACTCTGCCGCCAACGGAAATCGTCGCATCCGGTCGCTCGCCTCGCCAGCCGCCAGATAGAACCGGCCGCAGTGCGGGTTTCGCTCCGTTACTTCGTCGATGATCGCTTGGACCCGCGGTGAATGTTTCCCCTCGGGGCGGCCATCAATGGCCGAATACGCTGCGGCCAGCCGGCCCAGCGTCTCCTCGGAACGCGGATTCAATCGCCGGGCTAGCTCGAATTGCTGCGCCGCCTCGGCCGGACGTACATCGGCAAGCAGCCAGTCACCCCGCAGGAGCTGCGCTTCGAGCAGCTCAGGATTAATCTCAATCGCCCGGTCGATCGCGGTCCGCGCGGTGGCCAAATCGAATGACGCCAGGGCCATTGCACCCCGCGCGGCATGCAGCTCGGGCGCTTGCGGATTGATCGCCAGCGCCGCTGTGATCTCGGTCGCGGCGTCCGCTTCGTTGAATTTCTCGAGGTACAGCTCCGCCGCGGCCAGCCGCGCCTGCCAGCAATTTGGATCGTTCCGCAGTGCGCCCGGGAACACTTCCCCGACCAACCGGCGATATAGCGTGCTATTGCGGGTCCAGCGGGCATGCTCGGCGATTCCCCGCCCCAGGAGCACACGGTCTTCGGATCGCGCGATTGTCGGTGAGCGGCGCAAGTGTTCCGCGAACCAGCTCCAGGCCCGCGCCGCGTCGTCCATCTGGCCGCTCGCCGTGAGTAGCTGAGCCTGCACCCAGCGGGCCGGAATGCTATCGGGCTGCATCGTCAGCGCTCTCTCGGCCGCTCGCCGGGCGGCCTCGTGTTCTCCCCGCTCTAGGGCGATGATCGCTTGCTCGGCGGCGACGTCGGCTGATTCGGCAAATCGCTCGGCGGCGGTCACCAATGTCTGTGCGGCTTTTTCGCGTTGGCCGGTCGCCAACTGCGTTCGGGCGAGGCCGATCGCCGCCGCAGCCAGCTCGTCCGCTAGTGGCTCAAACTGGGCGGCCGCCTCGGCATAGCGTCCGTTGGCCAGGTGCGTACGGGCCTCGGCCAGATCTTCGGCAGCGAAGACCGCGCTACACATCGCCGCATGTGTGCACACTACTGCGGGGAACGCTGCGTACGAAGCCGCCCAGACGACAACGAGCGCGACGCCCTCTCGATTCGGCC
>JALORD010000659.1 GCA_025459145.1 Pirellulaceae bacterium
ACTCCGCCGCCACTTCGTCTTCGTTGACGTTGCAAGGCAGCGTCATCGAGCGCGAGAACGACCCGTGCCGCCGCTCTATCCGGTGATATGTCTTGCCCTTTTCTTCCTTCTCTTCTTTTCGCTCGCCGCGAATTGTGGCGATGTTGCCGTTGACTTCGATGTCAAAATCCTTCGCCGCCATGCCGGGCGCGTCCACGCGAATCTCAAAGGCTTGTTCGGTCTCCGCCAGGTCGGCCGACGGGCTGAAATCGCCCGACCACCAAGCCCCGTCGTGGTCCACCCACATGCGGGACAACAATTCTTCCATTTCGCGCCGCAGAGTGCCGAAGGTCGGTCGCCGCAAGGCAGTCGTCGCGGGGCGGGATTCTTTGGCAGTCAATGTCTTGGTCATTTTTTGCGCTCCTCGGTTGAAGGCACCATTCGCCCCAGCACGTCGCCGGGATGTCTCCACGGCAATGCAACACGAATGCCAGAATCGGCACCGCGCGCGATGAATGGTGCGGTCGGGCGTTTTTTGAGGGATGTCGAAGGCCCGGTTGGCGTGTGCCGCGTGCCAGCGCGCGGGACCGCACAATTGGCGCGCGAAACTGGTGCAGATTGCCCCTCTATGCCACCGCCCGCGGGCGATCGCGCCGGGCAGAAACCTGACGACAGTGGCCAGCGATTCTAGTACGCTAATGGCAATGTCCGCCGTCGCTGCGCCCACCACCGTGTTCGAAGCCCGGGGCCTGACCAAGGTCTACCGCCTGGGCGAGGCCGAGGTGCAGGCTCTCCGCGGCATCGACCTCGATCTCTACGAAGGGGAGTTTCTCGTCTTGCTGGGCCCTTCGGGGAGCGGCAAATCAACCCTGCTCAATATTCTGGGAGGGCTCGATGTGCCAACGGCCGGACGCGTGCGATTTCGCGATCACGACCTTAGCCGTGAGGACGACGAACTGCTCACGCACTATCGCCGCGAGCACGTCGGCTTTGTGTTTCAGTTCTACAACTTGATTCCCAGCCTCACGGCCCGCGAGAACGTCGCGCTAGTGACTGACATCGCCGCGCATCCTCTGTCCGCCGAGGACGCTCTGGCTCGCGTCGGTCTCGAGGAACGCATGGACCATTACCCGACCCAGCTCAGCGGCGGCGAGCAGCAGCGGGTAGCCATTGCCAGGGCTATCGCCAAGCAGCCCGACGTGCTGCTGTGCGACGAGCCGACGGGCGCTCTCGACGTAACGACCGGAGTCGTCGTCTTGGAAGTGATCCAGCGGATCAACGCCGAATTGGGCACCACGACGGCGATTATCACGCACAACGCGGCCATCGCGGCGATGGCCGACCGGGTCGTCACGCTCTCGGACGGACGTATCGCCCAGGTCCGCACGAATGCGCACAAACTCCCGGCCCGCGATATCGCCTGGTGAGCTTCCGATGCGGATGCTGCACGTCAAGTTGCTCCGGGAATTGTGGCAGCTCCGCTGGCAGGCCCTGGCCATTTGTTTGGTCATGGCCTGCGGCGTGGCCACCGCGGTGATGTCGCTCAGTACGCTCGACTCGCTCGAGCGAACCCGCACCGCCTACTACGAGCGGCAGCAATTTGCCGACGTGTTTGCCCATCTTAAGCGAGCCCCGCGGGCGCTGGCCCCGCGAATTGCCCAGATCCCGGGCGTCGCGGCAGCCGAGATCCGCGTCACGGCTGGTGTGACCCTCGATGTCGCGGGCCTGGCCGAACCGGCGACGGGGCGTCTTATCTCGTTGCCCGCCCAGGGGACTCAGCGGCTGAATCTCTTGCATATCCGACGCGGCCGCATGCTCGATCACTCTCGGAGAGGGGAAGTGCTAGTTGCGGAGGCATTTGCTATCGCCCACGGCTTGTCGCCGGGCGATCGTATACGGGCGGTCATCAACGGGCGCCTCGACGAGCTCCTCATCGTGGGCGTCGTGCTTTCCCCGGAGTACATCTATTCCGTCAGGCCGGGCGAGCTCTTGCCCGACGACAAGCGGTTTGGCGTTTTGTGGCTGAGCGAGCGCGAGCTCGCCCCGGCGTTCGGGCTCGATGGAGCGTTCAACGATGTGGTCCTCAAACTCCAGCCGGGGGTGTCCGAGGCCGAGGTAATCCGGCGGCTCGACCAGCTTCTGGATCCGTACGGTGGAACGGGTGCCCACGGCCGGGCTGACCAGGCGTCCTATCGTTTTCTCGACAACGAAATGGTGCAATTGCGAGCGATGGCGTCGCTGCCCCCGTTCATCTTTCTTGCGGTGACGGCGTTTTTGCTAAACGTCGTGCTGGCTCGCCTCATCGCCACCGAGCGCGAGGAAATCGCCACGCTGCGGGCCTTCGGCTATTCGCGGCTGGAAATCGGCCGCCACTATCTCGGCTTCGCGGCGGCCATCACACTCTCGGGCACGTCGGCAGGTCTCGCCTTCGGTATCTGGATGGGCCGCGACTTGACGACGCTCTACGCGCAATTCTTCCGTTTTGCCGAGTTTCAGTACGTGCTGGCCCCATGGATTGCGCTCACAGCTGCCGGGACGAGCGCGGGTGCGGCCGCCCTGGGGGTCTGGTCGGCAGTGGGG
>JALORD010000191.1 GCA_025459145.1 Pirellulaceae bacterium
CCCCAGGACACGCGATTGGACTTGACGGAGAACCCGCAGAGCGCGCGGAAGCTGGTGGACCTGTTTTTCCTGGGCCAGTATGTGCTGGCCTCCATGATGGCCCCCAGTTTTGCCGCCGGCTCGATCACGGGCGAGAAGGAACGCAAGACCTACGAGATGCTGTTGGCCAGCCCCTTGCGGCCGGCGGCGATCGTCCTCGGCAAGCTCGTGGCGTCGCTCACGCATCTGGCCGTGCTCATTTTTTCGTCGCTGCCGATCGTGATGCTCTGCCTGCCGCTGGGGGGCGTGTCGATCTACGAAGTGCTCGCGGCCTACCTGGGGCTGATTCTCTCGGTCATCACGTTCGGCATGATCAGCGTCGCCTGCAGCGCGTACTTTCAGCGGACAAGTGCGGCCCTGGTCGTGTCGTACCTGCTGATTCTGCCCCTGGCGATTGCCGGCGTGATCATCTGGATCCAGCTCGCCGACCAGGGGTTTTTTCGCCTGATGCTCATTCTGACGGTGCTCCCCGCGATTTCGCTAGCGGTGTGCCTGGCGCTCTTTTTCAACACCAGTGCCCTGCTGTTGCATCCGCCCGATGTCGGCAGCGAAGGGAAGGAAGTGGTCGATCTCGAGCAGGAAGCCCAGCAGGCGGTGGGGCTCGTCATTCAGCGCGATCAGTTCCCCGATCGGCTGTTTGCTCCGCCGAAGCGCGACGACCTGATGGAGGATGGCGACAACCCGGTCTACGATAAAGAAGTCCGCAGCGAAATCTTCAGCCAGGGAACGCTGATGCTCCGCCTGGTGATTCAGGTGAGCATGCTCCTGGCGATTCCGTTCATGGCGGTCTGCCTCTATATCTGGCCGCACCTCGCGCCGTGGTACATCAGCTACGTCCTGGTGTTCAACATGCTCGTGGGGCCGGTGTTCTCCTCGGGCAGTGTGACCAGCGAGCGCGAACGGGAAACGCTTGACCTCCTACTCACGACGATCATCACCCCCTGGCAGATCCTCTGGGGCAAGCTGATTGCCGGCCTGCGGATATCGAGCGTCTTGACGCTGTTCCTTGTCTGGCCGGTACTGCTGGCCTGCGTGATGGTCTCGCTGTATTGGGTCAATCTCACGTCGGTCCTGGCGTACCTGGCGATCGTCCTCTTCACGTGTGTGACGACCGCCATGATCGCCATGTTCTGCTCGGTGCTGTTTCAGAAGTCGGCCCACGCGATGATGACCACCTACCTGGTGATCATCGTGATGTTCTGCGCGCCCTTGGCCTGCCAGTTCTTTGCCGACACTTTCTTCGCCCAGCATCCGAACACACCGTACGTGCGGGCGGCGGGCTTTATCAGCCCGTTTGCGGCCACGTTCTCGGTCCCCGCCGATCTCGAAACTACCGAGCGGCCAGGTCAAGCCGAGATCGAAGCCCAGCAGAGCTGGGCCATGTTCGGCGCTTACACGATGTTCAGCGTCGTGCTGAACGTGGGCCTGGGAACGACGATGATGTGGCTCTTCAACACGCGCTGGCGAGTCGCCGGTTGACGCACGCGCATTGGACTCGTTCCGTGCGCGGCGACTAGCCTTCCGTCCGGTAGCGCGCCCCCGTGCTGCTCCGGCCGGTCAGCCGTTGCCGGCCGCCGAAAGGCTTCATCGCCCGGTCGAGCATGTCGTCGATCATCGTCGTCGTGTCTTCGACGACGATGATTCGGTCCCCCGGCAAGATTGCATAGTCGAAGGCCGGATCGACGCACTTGTTCGTGCGGTCGTAGTCCACCGTCATGCGGTGCCGCCGCCCGTCGGGCAAGGGGCGTACCAGTTCGAGCGTGAACCGATCGAATCGCTTGTTGGCTTTGGTCTCGACCAGCGCCTGCTGAATCGTCAGGTGCCCCGCCAATGGCTGCTCCTTGGCTTCGGATTTTCCTTTGGCCGTCTGGACTTCGACCATGAAGTTCGCTGGCGGAGCGGCCAGCTTGCCGTCTTCGACGCCGGTCGGATTCACCTCGGCGGTCAGATGGGGTGATAGCTCCTCACGAAACATGCTGCAGCCAAACTGAGAACCTGCAGCGACGAGGACTCCCAGGCCGAGGATCAGGCCACGCAGCGAAGCAAGATGCAACATCAGCGAACTCCTTCTCGCAGCTTCGGGTCGCCCGCCAGCCGCCAGGTCGTCGCAAGCGGAAAAGTCTTCCCAGCTTGCCGAATCGAGACGGCGGGATTTATCGGCACAATCGATCGGCGACTTGAGTCCAAGGCCGGAGAATTCTCGCGGAATGGGTGCAGCCGCTCCGAGCACGCGGCCATACTCCCGTGCTTGTGGCCCGCTGTCAGCAAGCGCAAGTGCTTTAAATAGCGTTACTTGCGTCAAGGCACCACAAACTCGACCTCGGCCCCTGTGCTACAATCGGCACGCGACAAAATTCCCCGATTCCCATGCGCGCCAGGCGCCCCTGCATGTCTCGAACTGCTCGAACCCCGGCCTTCGACCCCTCCCGGCTGATCATCAAACCGCTGGCCGAGCGGAAGCACGATATTTCGATCGATCAGCAGTTGCCGCTCGGGGAGTTGCCCCCGCCGCTCCCTTCGCCGGCGAGTGAAACGGTGGCGACGCTCGGAGCACGGCTCGCGGCTGCCAAATCGCGCGGCGCGGCCGCCCTGCTGCTAGCGGGGGGACATGTGATTCGGGCGCAGGTGGCCCGGCAAATTATTGACCTGATGGAGCGGGGGCTCATCACGCATATCGGCCTCAACGGCGCGGGGCCGATTCACGACTATGAACTGGCCCGGATCGGCGCGACCTGCGAGAGCGTGGCCCGCTATATCCGCAGCGGTGAGTTCGGCCTGTGGCGCGAGACGGGGGAGATGAACGACATCGTCCGCGAAGGCGTCGCCGAGGGGTTGGGACTGGGGGAGTCGCTCGGGCGGCACATTCTCGCCAGCGACTATCCGCACAAAGACCTGAGCATTCTCGCCGCAGGCGCCCGTTTGGGTGTGCCGATCACCGTCCACATCGGCATCGGCTACGACATCCTTCACGAACACCCGAACTTCGACGCCGCAGCGTTCGGTACCGGCAGCTATCGCGATTTTCTGACGGTCTGTGCCACCGTCGACCAGCTCGAAGGGGGCGTGTTCCTCTGCATGGGGAGCGCCGTGATGGGGCCGGAGGTCTATCTCAAGGCGCTCTCGATGGCCCGCAACGTGGCCCACCAGGAAGGCCGCCGAATTGCCCAGTTTACCACTGCGGCTTTCGACCTCATTCCGATCGAAGGCTCGTGGCAGGCCGAGGCGCCCAAAAGCAATCCGCAGTATTACTATCGTCCCTGGAAGACGATTCTCGTCCGAACGGTCGCCGACGGGGGGGAAAGCTTCTACGTCTGCGGCGATCACCGGCAGACCGTTCCGTACTTACGGCACCATGCTCTGGTGGCGGAGGGGGAAACGCCAGCCGCGGTCGCTGGGCCAACCGATCTCGCTCAGCGGTAAGCCGCATGCAAACCGTGCCGGCAGCGTCCGATACTAGTGGCTTATAGTTCCACTTGCCGCTGCAGGGATGCCCGGCCGATGTCTCAGGTAATTGTCTATTATTGTTGGTCTTGCGACGCTCATCGTCGGGTCGCTGCCGACGCCCGGGGGAGCGCCGCCTGTCCCCGCTGTGGTCAGTCGTTTGGCGACGATGCTGCACTAGCAACTCCCGCCGCGGCAGCGACCGCCGTTTCGACCACCGCGAAAAACGCTCGAATGAGCGCGTTGCCGGTCCGTCCCCTCCCGACGGCCAGTCGTCGCTGGCTGGTGCCCGCCACGGAAGCAGCCTCCTGAAATGCGGTGGATCACCTCGCCAGTTTGACCGCCCCAACGCATCAGCGCGGCGTGAAGTTGCGGCATTTCTGCGAGAGTTGCGGCCGCTTTCCAGTCGATTGCTAAAGACCAGTACGGGGCGTTGCTGCGCTATTCGGAATATGGCGGAGCCAGCAACAGGCAGCGGGCGGACAACTTTATCACCGGCGACGCGTCATGCAAGCATCTTCGGCACGGCGGTGTAGCGGTGTCGGTTCGGAAGCCAATCTGCCGGAGCTGTCGCTCGAAGATTTGCCCGCTGCTGCGTATGTCTGCGATCGGCGCGGCGTCGTGCGCCATTTCAACCGCCGCGCAGTCGCCCTCTGGGGACAAACGCCCCAGCCCGCCGTGGCCGAAACGCATTTCTGCGGCGCGCATCGGCTGTACTACCCCGATGGCACGTTCATGCCGCATGTTTGTTGCCCGATGGCCGATGCACTCGCCACGGGACAGCCGCAACACAACTGCCAGGCGATCATCGAACGTCCGGACGGCACGCGTTCGAGCATTCTGGTAAATATCAGTGTGCTCCGAGATTCTGCCGGCCAGATCGCCGGAGCGATCAACGTCCTGCAGGATATTACCGATTGGCAGCCCACGGCTTTCGTCGAGCAGGCCCGATTGGCCCTCCTGGCCGCAGAAGTCAGCCAGGCGCTCGTTCGCGATAACGATCTGACGGGCATGTTGGCTCACTGCGCCGAGGCGGTGCACCGTCGGCTCGACGAGTCGGGGGTCGCCATCTGGCTCGCCGACGGCGCACCGCCGAAGCTGTCGCTCGCCACAAGCGTCGGCATCGGCCCGGCCGGGCTCCTCCCGCACGAGCTTGCCGCCGCTACCGATTTCGGACAGCCCGCCGAAGGCACCGAACATGTCGAAGTCGATCTCTTCGCGGAGGCGGGCCCCACAGCGGCTTGGCTCGCTCCCTTGGGAGGCAGGTTTCAATCGGCCGTCGCGATTCCGATGACGATCCGCGAGCGGACGGTCGGCATACTGCTCGTTCTGCTCAAACGCAAAGGAACGAGCGGCGAACTGCAGGCCCTCACCTCCGTGTCCCATACCCTCGCCCTGGGCATTCGCCACCATCAGACCAAGCGCGCCTGGCAGGAAAGCGAACGCCGCTATCGCGATCTGATCGAGCTCGCACCGTCGGGGATCGCCATCGTCCAGGATGGCCGGTTTGTATACATCAACCGCACCGGCTGCCGCATGATGGGGATCGAATCGCCCGAGCGCATGATTGGTACGGCGGTAGCCGATCTGAATCATCCGGACGACTTGCCCGCCAGTTTCGCCCGCCAGGAAACGATCGCGGCGACCGGCCAGGCCGTCCCCTTGCGCCACTTCCGCATTCGCCGCTTCGATGGCGAGTATATCGATGTCGAGTCGTGCGCCGGTCCCTGCACGCATGAAGGGCGGCCGGCGATGCAGCTCATCGCCCGCGACGTGACCGACCGCAGGCGGGCCGAGGAGGATCAGCGCCGCCTGGAAACCAAGATGCTTCACCTGCAGAAGCTGGAAAGTCTGGGCGTTCTGGCAGGGGGCATCGCGCACGACTTCAACAATCTGCTCACGTCGATCCTCGGCTTCGCGAATCTGGCCCTCGATGATCTGCCGGCGGAACATCCCGTGCGGGCGTGGGTCGGCGAAATCGAGAATGCCGCGCTGCGGGCGGCCGACCTGACCCGCCAGATGCTCGCCTACTCGGGCAAAGGGAAGTTCGTCGTCGAGCCGATCAACCTCGACCGGCTGGTCCGCGAAATGACGCAGCTCTTGCAGACCGTGATCTCCAAAAAAGCCCGCTTGCAGCTCGATCTGCAACCGGCGCCGCTCGAAGGAGACGCGACGCAGATCCGTCAGATCGTCATGAACCTGATCACCAACGCCTCTGATGCGCTCGCAGGCGAAGGGACGATCCGAGTCGAGACGGGGACCCGTCAGGCCACCAGCGAACAACTGCAGTCCCCTTTTTTGCAGGACGATCTTCCAGCCGGCCAGTATGCCTTTGTCCGGGTGCAAGACACCGGCGGCGGAATGAGCCCCGAGACCCTCGCCCGCGTCTTCGAGCCGTTCTTCTCGACGAAGTTCACTGGACGCGGCCTGGGGCTGGCCGCTGTCCTGGGAATCGTCCGCGGACACCGCGGTACGATTCACGTCGAGAGCCAAGAAGGGGCGGGCACAACGTTCGAGGTGCTGTTTCCCGTTTTCGAAACGGCTCCAGTCCGCGCGGGCCGGACGCCCGCGACCGACGAGCAGAAGCAGCGCCGAACACTTCCTGGCGGGACGGTTCTCGTGATCGAGGATGAGGAGAACGTCCGCACGCTCGCCCAGCGGCTGCTCGACCGAGCGGGATTTCACGTCCTGGTCGCGGCCGATGGACTGGCGGGGCTGGCGCTATTCGAGGAGCAGCCCGCGCAGTTCGGCGCGGTCGTCGTCGACTGGACGATGCCCCGGCTCGACGGCATCGATGTGGTCCACCGCCTGCGGGCCTTGCGAGCCGACATTCCGATCCTGCTCATGAGCGGCTATAGCGAGCACGATATTTCCTCCCGCGTCGCCGAGGCGAACGTGAACGCCTTCATCCAAAAGCCGTTCGCAGCCAGCGACTTTGTCGCCCGCGTCTGCCGGGCAGTTCCCGCACTGGCAGGAGTTACGGCAGCTTGCGAATCCGCAGATTCTTGAACTCCACGGGTGACCCTTCCGACTCGAGGCACAGATAGCCAGTGGCCGGCTGACAATCGGCTCCGCCCGAAACCTCCTCGCCATTGACCCACAGGCGAATCTCGCCGTTGATGGCACGGACGTAGTAGTGGTTCCACTCGCCGACGCCCTTGGTCAGCTCCTTGCGGGGAAAGCTCCGCTGCCCGTTGGGCGACGTGGGAGGAAACGGCTTCATCGTCGATTTGCCCACGGGAAATACGTCGCCGTGCGTCGTGAACCAGTCGGCCTTGCGTCCGTTCTTCTCGAACTCGGTCTTGTAACCCAGGTCGAGCACCTGCACCTCGATCCCCCCGGGGGGCAGGCTGCCCGGCTTGAGGTCGGCCAGCGCCTCGTCCGACGCCCAGACGAAGATTCCCGAGTTGCCGGCGCTCTTCAGATGCCGCCACTGAGCGACCAGCTCAAAGTTGGTCACCTTCTCTTTGCTGCGGGTCACCCCCACGGGTTTGCCGGTGCAATGAATCACGCCGTCTTTTGTGCTCCAGGTGTCCGGGTCACCGTTGACCATCACGAAGTCGTCCAGCGTCAGCTCTTGCCACCCGGGGCCCGTCCCATCAATCGTGGCCTTCGGGAGTGATTCCCCTTCGGCCCGCACGGAGGAAGCGATCGATGGCAGGACAACGATTGCGATCAATAGCGCCAGGGAAGTTCTCATGGGTCGTAGGCTCGTCGGGTTGACTCGTCGAAGGAATAAAACGACGGGCGTTTGCTAGCGGCAAGCGCCCGCTCGGGGGCGGCCCATTAGTCTACTCTGGCCGCCGCTCGTTGGGACCTGCGGGCGAGCAGTCTGCCCTTGCCGGCGGGCGAAATTGGGCGAAACCTTGCCAGAGGGTTGGGGTTTAGTCTCTCGGAGCGGCGCTTGCGGAACCACGCCGGCCCCCCACGACGCCCCTCGGCGCCGCCGCAGTTCGATTTGTGCGAAAACGGGCGCGAAAGCCTGTGCGAGAAGAGGCCTCTCGGCTGCTGCCGTGCAATTTCGCGCTGCCGTGAATGGACTCGTCCTCCGTGGAACCAGACCGATGAGGCAGCCTGCATCTTGGCATGTCGCCCGCGCCATCCTCTTCCTCTCGCTGGGAGCGGCAAGCCTCGCGCCCAGTCGCGCGCTTGCCCAGCGTGAACCAGCCCAGGGTGAACCAGCCCAGAGTGAGCTAGCCCAGGGTGAACCAGTCGCGGACAGCGAGCACCAGGCTCCGCGGTTTCCCCAACCCGGCCCCTTTGCGGCTTCCCGGCAAAGTTCTCCGGCCGAATACCGCGAGCAACTGGTCACGCGCTGGAATACGCAGCTCGAAAGTACGACGGGCCTCTTGTTTGTCGATCGACAGTACATTGCGCCTCCCTACCAGGTGGAACTGGACGACGAGCAAATCATCGTCGATGGAGTTGCGCTCGACTGCCGCGCTCCGGGCGAGGATCTTTCCGCCCAGTTCCAGCCTCACTGGGGACCGAAGCCCTTTCAGATCGTCGGCGATATTCTGTCGACGTCGCTGAACAATGACCAGTTCGTCATCGCGCTGCCGGGCCAACCGATCATCGTGCTGACAAACGTTTCCGAGCAGAAACTGCTCCTCAAGCTCTTGGGCGCGAAATCGTCCTCCTCGCTGGATGTCAAAAACGTCTCGGCCAACTTTCCTCCTCCGGGCATCGACGCCGAGGCCTGGAACCAGTTTCTCCGCGGCTTTGAGCCTTCGCCGGAGTTTCTCGACCGGGCCGGGCTGATCCTGACCCGATATGACGAAGCCGAGCGCGAGAACATGGCCGAAGTGGCTGCCACCCATCGCCTGCAGAATTTTTCCTATCCCTTGTCAATGCTGGGGATGATCGGCACGGTGATCGGCTTTGGGCACCTGCTGACGCATCGGCCTCCCGTGGGCAAACGCCCGCTCGAAACCGACGCCAGCCCGCTGGCCGTACAGGTCCTGTACTACTCGCTCGCCCTCGTCGTCCTCTACTCGGCACTCGATCTGGCCTGGACGATCTTAGCGCATCAGGCGGGGCAGATGGTCGAAGTGAATCCGCTCGGCAGCCGGCTGATCCACAACATCTGGCAACTGGTGGCGTTCAAAGTCGGAGCCACAGGAATCGCCGTCGGTCTCTTGCTGATCTTGCGCAACTACTGCCGGGCCCAATTGGCCGCCTGGTGGATCTGCCTGGTCCTGACCCTCCTCACTGCCCGCTGGCTCATGATGAGCTCGCTGTATGCGGTCTAGGAGGACGGGGACAGGGAACAGAAGTCGGAAATCGGACGTCAG
>JALORD010000192.1 GCA_025459145.1 Pirellulaceae bacterium
ACGCTCGCCGCGGCCCAGGCGGCTGGAGCCGATCTTGTCCTCAGCCGGGGCCAGTTTCATCGCCAGTATGCGGAGCTGCTGCGTCAGGCGGCGGGGGCGGCGGAGGAGAGCTAGGGCTGGGGGCTGGGGCTAGTGGGGAGTCGACAGGTTGGGCGGCGGCGGGCGGCGTTGTGGTCGCTGATGTGCTGGCTGGAGTGCTTGACGCTGGCGGCGACGGTTTTCGCTCTTCGGCGGGCAGATAAATCTCGTCGAACTCCGTCTCATCGACATCCTGTCGCAGCAAAAGATAGATGCCAGCCGCTGTAACGAAGAGATAGCTGTACGCAAAGCCGTGCAGCGTGGACTGCACGATGCCGGACACCAGGGCAAACAACGTCGCCCCAAATGTCAGCAACTCATTCCGCTCGGCGGGCAGCTCAGCCCCAGCCTGAATGAGGACGATGAGCTGCTGAATTTCGGTCACCGATTCGCCGCCGGCGCCCCAGGAGAGCATTCCAAACGCAAACCCGAGAATCAGGTTGATCGCGATCTGCACCACCGCGAGCCCCAAAGCGCCGAGCAGCAGTACGACGACCACATAGAAGAAGTACCGCAGCGGCTGTCCGTAGACATACGAAAATGACCGGCTGAACGCTTCGAACGAATCGCCGTCGCGCTCGCCGCTGATCGCCGACCACATGAGCGGCCAGCCAAACAGGAGCCCTCCCAAAAGCCAGGCGGCCGGCAAGCTGGCCAGGACGACAAAGATCCAAAGCAGCCCCACGAGAATGCTCCCGCCGCCGGGGCTCAGGCGAATCGCCAGTCCGAGCAGGGCAATCGGCAGGCCCAGGATCAAGAGCCCGAGCAGCGGATAGAGCGGCGCGAGCACGTACGACAGATAGCGCCGCAGTGCGAGGCGAGCCGACGTCTTCAGCGGTTCGGGCTCGTCGGTTGCCAGGCGGACGATCGCCAGCCGTGAGATAAATCCACCGGCCAGTCCCCAGATGGCGAGCGACCAGAGGGTCCCCCACAGACAATAGGCGGCCTCGCCTACCGAGCCGCGAATCCGCAGCAGCCGGGCTACCGGTTCCGACAGCCGGCGATAAGGCTCGGCCACGGCTCCGGCACTGGCCGGGAAATACTCGGCTGCGGCGAGGGGCAAATGGCTGGCAAGCATATCCTGCGGGCTGCCCGCGGGGAGTTGGCTGTTTTGGAGGGAAAGTTCCGTGCGCTGCTCCGCGGTAAGGAACACTCGTGCTCCGATCCACCAGCCGGGAATCGTCAACCAGAACGCAAGGGTCGCGGCGGCGAGCGCCGCCGGATGCGCTGCAAGGCGGACCGTCCGCAAAAGGAGCAGCCAGGGAAACAGATCGCGCCAGGAAATGGCCCGGATCACGGTGCGCTCGGAAGTCATCCGCAGTATTCCTCAGGGTGCCGGGAGTCGATGGAGCGCCGCTATGAATTCAGGACTCTTCAGGCGGGCCCCCGCCGCTCGCCTCGTCTTCTTCCTCCTCGGGATCGCGGACGACGGGGACGGAGTAGACTTCGCGGAGCCACCGCCCCAAGTCGATCTGTCGGCAACGCTCGGAGCAGAACGGCATAGCCGGGCTCGCGGACGGATCGAACGCCTTGCGACACAGGGGGCAACGAATGCTAGCCGGCTCGGCCATGCTTCACTCCAACACCACCAGCGGACCGGGAAGAATCGTCCGCGAATTCTAGCCGATCGGGGGCGAGTTGGGTGGGTGGGGAGTTGCAGCGAGACCCAGCGACTGCACGAATCAGGCAGTTTGCAGCTCTTCAAGCGCGTTGACGTGAATCAGCGCCAAGTGAACCGCCCGATCGGTCCGCGGGTCGACGACAATCAGGCGGTTCTTGCCGAGCGCGAGATTCTCGGGATGGTGGACCTCGTGGGCTTCACCGTTGGACACGCGGAGGACAAAAGGCTCAAACGGCCGACGCTGGAGCCACTCACGAATGGTCTCTATGTTCATCTCTGAAGTATATTCCGCAGCTCACGCGCGACCAAGCACTTTTGAAACGAGTGCGATGCGAGTGCGCAGAGTTGACCGGCACCAAGTGACACGAGACATTGACGGTATACCGCTTCATTCCAGCAACGGGATGCCCCCACGAGGCCTTCGATGACGATCCAGATCGACTATCAACTGTTTTCGCGTGTCGAACTGTTCGACAACCTGACGTCCGAGCAGCTCCTGGAGGTCTTGGGAACGAGCGACGAGTTGGTCGTACTCGCCGGGCGGACGATCTACGAGGCGGGGCACGTCGAGCGGGCTCTGTATGTCTTACTCAGCGGAACCGTCGAGGTCGATGTTTCCGCGCCGCGGGCTGGAGAGCGACTGTTGGCCCAGCTCGGTCCGGGGAGCGTCTTTGGCGAGAGCAGCTTTTTCCATGCCAGCCCGCACAGCGCCACCGTGCGAGCCCAGTGCGACTCCCGGCTGATCCGGATCGACCGCGAGGCTTTCGACAAACTGCTCTCCGAGGGGAACATCGCCGCCCTGCGAATCGCGGCCAACGCCAGCCGGATCCTGGCCGAGCGCCTGCAACAGGCCGACCGGTTCATCGTCGAGCTGCTCGAATCGATCGAAGACCGTAAGATCCACGAGTCGTGGGCCAAATTCCGATCGGCCATGGGCCATTCGTTTGGCTCGTCGGGCGCGTCGGTGGGCGTGGGAATGGCGCGGTAGCTCTTCACGACTGATATTCTGGGCAACTTAGGGAGAAGCCAGAAATCGGAGATCAGAAGTCGGAGGCGGTATGACCTTCCCCAAGGATCATAGGCGCGCCCGGCCGCTGTCTGCCGCTACTTCCCCTCCTTAAACGTCCCTCGGATCTCTACCTTCAGGGCACCGTCGTTGTCGCGCGGGTCGTTATCGTACATTCGCAGGAAGAGCTTCCCTCCCCGTTCCAATTCGAGTCGTTTGCTCGAGCCGATCACAAACGGCTTGTTGTTCTCCGGATCGCTCGGGTCGGGAATCATGCCGACCAGGCAGCCGGGGTTGAAGTCGCGCAATTCCTTCGGAATCGTCAACCCCTCGGCGTTGGTCTCGAGTTCCAGGTGAAATGTCCACGATCCGGTCGCGGTGATCGATACGGGCTTCCCTGGCAGCAGTTCGATCCCCGTGTCCTGCCACCCCTCGGTTGCCTTGACATTGATCGTCGCCGTTTGAGCGTTGGCCTCGAGTTCGCGCATCGCCGCCAGTCGTTCGGCCGCCGGCTTGTACTGCGGCACCAGCTTCAGAATTTCCTCATAGACGGAACGGGCTTTCCCCCAATCTTTCGATCCTTCGTACTCCTTTCCCAATTTTTCCGCGCTTTTGACGAATTCCAGATGAAGCGCCAAGAGTCGCTTGTCGTCCGGTAGGGGCCGGGACTTGGGGGCTTCCGTTTCTTGCGGAGGCCGCTTCCCTTTGTTGACGGGGCCTTTCCCGCGCTCTTGTCCCGGCAGCGACAGGCTCACCGCCAACAGCATGCCGCAAGCTCCGGCTGTCCAAGCAAATCGGTACATTCCAAACTGTTGCATCGCAGTTCCCACACTTTGCCGCTCGATCCGTCCGAGTCCACAACCCAAGCCTACCCTTGGAACGGGGGGAGACCGCGTTTGTATCCGTCACTCCGGCCATTTTTTCCCCGAAAAGTCACTCGCCCCAACCCCTCGTAAATAGTCCTCCGGAGACCCGCGAGGCCCCCAATCGGCCGATTTCCCTTCTGTTTTTCCGGCGGTATGCTCTAGCAATCTCATCCTTTTCATCAGGACCAGCCGCGATGCCCATTTCCTATAGTTGTCCTCACTGCGGCAAGCAGTTCTCTGTCGCCGATCAGTACGCGGGCCAGTCGGGCCCCTGTGCCGCCTGCGGTCAGACAATCACGATTCCTTACGGGATGCCCGGGGCGGCCAATGTCTATGCCCCGAAACCGTCCAAGGGTTCGAGCGGCGCGAGCATCGCCGTCATCATTGTGGCCGTGCTGGTCGTGCTGATGTGCGTTCCGGGTATTCTCATCGCGCTGTTGCTCCCCGCGGTGCAGGCTGCCCGCGAGGCGGCCCGCCGGTCGCAATCGACCAACAACATGAAGCAGATGGCGATCGCCCTGCACAATTATCACGACACGTACAACGAGTTTCCCCCCGCGATTGTTACCGACGCGAACGGTCAGCCCCTCTACAGCGGCCGCGTCCTGCTGCTTCCCTACCTCGAGCAAGCCGGAATATATAACTCGTTCGACCTGAACGCGTCCTGGGATAGCCCGCAAAACATGGCTTTGAGCCAGGCGACCATCCCCACGTTCATCGACCCTTCGAGCCCGACGCAGAGCGGGCAATCGAACTACACGTTCGTCACCGGCCCGGGATCGCTCTTTGAGCAGGGCGCAAAAATCCGGATGCAAGACATCACCGATGGCACTTCCAACACGTTGGCCTTCATCGAATGGAAGGGGAACGGCAGCAGTTGGGCCGCCCCCGACGGGATCGACATTTCGCAGCTCGGCAACGGCCTGCCGCCCGGCAATCATCCTGGGGGCAACGTCATTGGCATGGCCGACGGCTCCGTCCGCTTCATGTCGCAGCAGGTCGACCCGAACGTCCTCAAGGCCATGGGGACGCGCAACGGCGGCGAAGTGGTGTCGATCCCATGAGTCGCACCTGCGGCGGGGCCGCAGGCGCGGTCTTGATTCGGCGGGCCGATCCGGACGATTGGTCCGCGATTGCCGAACTCAATCGCCGCCTCGCCGCCGAGACGGAATCGCTCGCGCTCGACCCGGCGACTATCGCCGCCGGAGTGCAGGCCGCCCTGGCGGACCCCGCCAAGGCTCGTTACTTTGTCGCCACAGAACTCACCGGCCAGATTGTCGGCCAGGTGATGCACACCTACGAGTGGAGCGACTGGCGCAACGGCTGGATCTGGTGGCTGCAAAGCGTCTACGTTCTTCCCGAGTATCGCGGTCGGGGCGTCCTCCGCCGTCTGGTCGGCCACGTCATCGACCTGGGCCGGAGCGACCCGCAGGTCGTCGGCCTCCGGCTGTACGTTGAGGAGCACAACACCACGGCCCACGCCGTCTACGACCGCCTGGGCCTGGCCCCCGCCGGCTACCACGTCCGCGAACTTCTCTGGCCCCGGTAGTGGCTCTCCCGGTAGCTTCTCCCGGCAGCCCTTCGGCCACGGGGGGCGACCCGAGTATTGCCAATTTTCGGTCGGCTGTCGCAGGCGCCGGATTGGCGCAAGGGATTTCGCGGATATCGCTTACCGATTGGTCCCTGGCGGCGGCGGCAAGGCGAGCGTCGGGGCGTCGCCGGCTGCAAGCGTGCTGAGGTAAGCCTGCAGAAGATCGCGTGTTTCGGCAAATTCCTGTCGCTCGGCCAGTGCAGCGAATTGCGGGTCGGTCGCCACCTGGTCGAATCGGGCGGCCGCTTCGCGGAGTGCTTTGACCGAGGGGCGTTTGCCGCTGCGGTACACTTCGTCGGGCAAGGCCAGGAACTTCTGCCAGTTCCGGTCGACGATCGTCTGAAGTTGCCGCGACGAGCGGGAGAGGGCGTCGCGCAGATCCTCCTTGTCCGCGACGACTTCCCGAACGATCGGGCTGGCCGGCTGACCAGGTGGCGGCCCGGCCAGTGAGACCGGCGGACTCTCAAGGACGCTGCGAGCTGGACTCGATTCGCTCGGCGTCGTGGGAAACGATTGTCCGGTGGACGTAGGCGGGCCCAACGTCGGTCCGCTGGCAGCCGGCTCACGGGTCGCCGATTCGCCGGTCAGTGGACCGGCTGGAGTTGGCAACGCTTCGGCGGCTTCGCCCGATTCGACTCGCTCGGGATTGGCCGTCACTTCGGCAATCAGCCGGACCAGATCGACCGCTTCCTGCGGCACGGCTCCGCCCTGTCCATAGAACGCGGCATTGGCTGCTTCGTCGATTTCCAGGACTGTCCCCGCCAGCGACACGCCGGCGAACAGGCCGCGGGTGCGGGAGTACGACAGGATCTCGGCCTTGAGCTGCGCATCGGTCGCAGCGCCGACGCGGCGGCCGACCGGCCCGGCTGCGGCCGAGGCGTCGGCTCCGAGCGTGAATTTGCCTTTCAGCATCCCCTCCACGCTCCGGGCCGTCCGAAAGACCAGCATCACATCGGTCGATTGCGCCCCGGCTTGCCAGCCGATGGAGCCGCCCGTGAGTGTGAGGAACACCGGGGCCCGCCAGGAACCATCCTTCTCGCGAATGATGACGACGCCGCGCCCCCGCTGCCCGCCCACCACGAAGCCGACCTTGATCACATTGGGAACAATCGCCACTCCGTGCGCTTCGGCTAGGAGCGACGCCGGAATCCCTTTGACCCGCAGGTCGAGGAATTCCTTGAACGCAGTCGTAGCCGAGCGGACGGTCGCCGCCGGATCGTTGGCGACCGCAAAGTTTGGCAACAGGCCCACAAGCAAGAGTGCGGGGAGTAGCAGTCGGTGAAGGATCATCCTTGGGTCTCCACGAGGGGAACGAGCCGCCATCTAGCGCGGCGGCAAGACGGGAACTTGCAGCCGCCGTCTATTCGCCCGGGAATTGCCTCACAGGGGCACTCACGTGCCCCAAACAAATGCGGTTCCCAAGGGGCTAGATGGTCTACCATCTTCTACCCGAATTGCCGCGCACGACCTATGGTGAAATAGCAGGCGATTGCTAGCACATCGCAGCCAGCAACTCGGGTTTGGCATCGGCGAGCAAGGGTTGTACGCTGGTGTCCGCGAACGTTGCCCGCGATGTCTCGCCCAATTGTTTCTCACGCCCAATAGCTTCTCCCGCCGAGCCGCACCTTCTCCATGATCGACCTCCAAGGACATTCGGCCCTGATCACCGGTTCGACTCAGGGAATCGGCCGCTCGATTGCCGAGGCCTTTGCCGCCGCGGGATGCCACGTCGTCCTGCACGGCCTGGCCCGCGATCGGGGCGCCGAGGAAGCTTTGGCCGTCTGCCACGCGCGGGGAGTGATGGCCGAGTTCGTGGCCGAAGACCTGGCGGCCGAGACGATGCCCGCGGTCGAACGACTGATCGATACCGCACTGGCCGCGATGCCGGGGATCGACATTCTGGTCAATAACGCCGGCACCTACTGCGACCTGCCGTTCCTCGAGATGGATCACGAAACCTACCAGCGGACGATGCGGCTGAACGTCGCGGCACCGTACTTCCTGACTCAGCGACTCGCCCGCCGCTGGGTCCAGCAGCAGGTCCCCGGCCGCATCCTGATGATCGGTTCGATCAACGGCCGCCTCTCCGAGCCGACGCACACCTGCTACGACACTTCGAAAGGGGCCATCGAAGCGATGGTTCGCTCGCTCTGCGTGAGCCTCGCTCCGCACAAAATACGCGTGAACGGGCTCGCGCCGGGCCTCGTCCGCACGCCGCTCACCTCGATCATCGACCGCGACGAGCGATTCCGCCGCTGGATGGAATTGCACACGCCCAGCGGCCAGGTCCCGGCGAGCGACGCCTGTGCCGGTGCCGCGGTCTTTCTATGCAGCGACGCTGCGTGGCACATCCATGGCCAGATGCTCCTCGTCGACGGCGGCATGAGCGCCTGGCAACAGCCGGACATGCCGGATAGCTGGGCTTAAGCGAGTCTTTATCTGGTCCCGGATACTGCGGTTCCCGCGCCGCGCTCGAGCGTGATCTGCCGGTCGGAATCTCCCGCCGGAAACTGTTCCTCGGCGCCGTCGGGCCAGCGGACCTGGATCGCGTCGTAGTGATCGGCATCGCCCAGGCCGAAATGCAGCCGCGGATCATTGCTGGCCAGATAACTGCCGGCGGGGCTGCAGAGCCGCAGCACTCGCCGCTCGCCAACGACGACCGTTACCTCGGCGCCATAGGCATCGCGTTGTCCGGTGGGATCAACCAGACGGACCCGCAGCCAGTGTCCCCGTTTCGGCACTTCATTCCGGTAGACGCGGGCCCGCGTCCCGCAATTGGTGACCACCAGGTCCAGATCGCCATCGTTGTCGAGATCGCCGTAGATGAGTCCGCGTCCCGAGGCAATCGCGCCGGCAAAGTCGCCCCCCGACGCGGTCCGATCGGCCGCCGTGCGGCGCAAAGCCGTGCCGGCACGGCACGACGCGGCCGTTGACGAGCGGCAGGTCGAGGTTGCCATCGTGGTCGAGATCGATGAGCGCCGTGCCCCAGCCGGTGTGCGGCCGGGTGGCGGCCGCCCCCTCGCCCAGATTGCGAAACAGCGACGCCCCTTCGGTTTCGAGATTGCTCACGACGATGTCCAGGTGGCCGTCGCCATCGGCATCGCCGAGCGCGATTCCCATGCTCCCTTCGGGCGTCCCACGCTGGTTGAAGGCAACTCCTCGCAGCCCTCCCTCGTTCTTGAAGGTGCCGTCCTGCTGATTGATCCAGAGCGGATTCATCCCGGCATCGCTGGCCACATACACATCCGGCCAGCCATCGCGATTGAAATCGGCGCTCACCACGCCAAAGCCCCAGGTAGGATGCGTGTCGATCCCGGCTTCGTGGGTGACTTCCCGGAAGCGGACGATCGCGCGTCCTCCGTCGTCGGTGGCGGGGCCTTCGTTGTGGTACAGCCGATCGACAGTGGGTTGAAACTTAAGCGGGCCGCAGTAACTCACGCGGCCCTGGTAGAAGCCGCAGGCAATCGAGTGGCCATACTTTGGATCGTCCGCATAGTTGACGACGAACAGGTCGAGCCGGCCATCGCGATCGTAATCGAACCAGACGGCGCACGTGCCCCAGTCGGGATTGTCGATCCCTGACGCGGCCGTGATGTCGCGAAACGTGCCGTCGCCGTTATTGAGATACAGCCGGTCCGGACCATAGTTGGTGATGTAGACGTCGGCATCTCCGTCGTTGTCGATATCGGCAACGGCGCACCCCATGCCGTATCCCGTATCGCCGAGGCCCGATTCGGCCGTCACATCGCGGAACGTGCCATTCGCCTCTTGTCGAAACAGGCGATTCTCGGTCCTGGTTCCAGGGGCGAAATCGCCGGTTGCCTTGGGAGACTTGCCGCAGTTCACGAGGTACAGATCGAGGTCGCCGTCGCTATCGTAGTCGAACAGCGCACCGCCGGCGCCGACCGATTCGGGCATGAAATACGTACCAAGCGGTCCCACGACGTGTTCGAAATCGATCCCCAGTTTGTCCGTCACGTCGGTAAAGTACCGCGGTGAGTCGGCGCTGAGCATCGGTTCGGGAGGCGGTTCGCACTCGACCTTGTCGGCCCCGGGCGATGTCACCTCCTCAGGACCGAAATGTCTCTCCGGTTCCACTAGGTATGGCACCGCCACTGCCAAGAGCGCAATGGCCACTCCGCCGGCCAACAGCCAGCGCAGGGCAATTCGAGAGGGGCGGAGAGGAGGCATCACAGCAATCGTGGCATTCGGAAACAGACCCGTGGCGGCGGTTTCGGCGATTCACAACACGCGGGGGCGGCGGTGCGTTCTATTCTACGCTCGATTGGATTGATTGTTCGACGCACCAGTCGCTCTAGCTTACTCGGCAGTCGCCAGCGCCAGCGCAATCCGGCACGCATCGCGATAGCCCGCCAGGTCGAGTTCTTCGCTCGTCATGTGGACGTTCTTTTGCCCACAGCCGAGGGTTACCGTGGGGATGCCGTGAGCATTGAGCCAATTGGCGTCGAGGCCGCCGTTGCTGATCGCCAGTTCCGGCTGCCGGCCAACCGCGGCAATCGCCTGTTCGGTCAACGTCACGCAGGGACTCTGGCGGTCGATCAGGAATGCTTCGTAGTCGAGCCGACCATCGATTTTGACCGATCCGCGGCGGCCCTCCGAACTGACGACTTCCTTGGCCGCGCCGTGAAAGGCCCGCTCGATCCGATCGATGATCTTCTGCCGAAACGCAGGATCGTGGCTGCGGGCCTCGGCCTTGAGCGTCACTCGGTCGGTCACGACGTTTGTCGCCTCGCCGCCGTGGATATACCCGACATTGCTTGTGCCGCGGAGTTTCCCTTTCTGCACCAGGCCGTGCCAGCCGTCGCGGGCCAGATCGGCGATGGCGATCGAGGCAATCGCGATCGCGCTCACTCCCTGCTCGGGATGCACGCCGGCGTGGCTGGCGATCCCCTGCACGTCGATCACCATCCGGTAGCCGCCGGTCGCCCCGATTGTCACTTTCTCGGGAGCTCCACCATCCCAGTTGAAGCACATCGCCGGCTTGCCCAAAAGGCTCTGCTGCACGTTGCGAGCCCCGTAGAGACCGACCTCCTCCTGGATGAACCAGCAGAATGTAAGCGGTGGATGGGGCAGGTCGTGCTCCAGGATGTCGAGTGCCGCGGAAAGGATCGTGCCGCAGCCGGCCCGGTTGTCGGCCCCCAGTCCGGTAGCCGGATTGGCCGACCGGACCACGTTCCCCTCCACTAGAGGCTGACAGCCGACGCAGATCGGCACCGTGTCCAGATGGGCCGAGAGCATCCGCCGCGGCCCCTTCACCGTTCCCGGCAGCTTCAGGATCAGGTTGCCTGTATTGCCGGCAATCAGCGCCTGTTTGTGGGCATTATCGCTTTTGATCGCGTCGGCCGGGGCTCCTGCGGCGAGCAGCTTCTCGCGAATAAACGCGGCGACATCCGCCTCTTCGCCGCTTTTGCCGGGAATTGCCATCAGCTCAAGCACGAGTGCCTGGGCCCGGTCGAGGTCGGGAATCAGCGTGTAGGCGGTCGAGTCTCTTGTGGCAGCCGCTGGAGACGAAGCCAGCTTGGACGAAACCGGTTTACGGCGGGCGGGTTGGCTGGGTTTGTGGGAGCTGGGCATGGTGCAAGTACTCGTGGGCGGGACGAAACTCGGAGGCCGCAGTATGATAGCCGTATGCAGCATCTTCTCGAACCGGCCTCCTGGAAACCGCTCCAATCGTGGCTCGCGGATCGCCGCCAACCGGCATTTCGGGCCGCGCAGATTCGCCGCTGGATCTTTGAGCGGCGGGCCGAAAGCTTTGAAGATATGAGCGATCTGCCCAAGGCGCTGCGGGCCGATCTGGCCGCCGAGTTCACGCTCTGGACCGCCAGGATCGCGCGCCACTCGCAATCGGCCGACGGCACGGAAAAGCTTCTCCTGGAACTGGCCGATGGCGGGCGGATCGAGTGCGTCCTCTTGCGCGACGGCGACCGCCGCAGCATCTGCATCAGCTCGCAGGTCGGCTGTGCGATGGGCTGCGTGTTCTGTGCCAGCGGCCTCGATGGCGTCGACCGCAATCTCACCACGGGCGAAATTGTCGAACAGATGCTTCGCCTGCAACGGCTGTTGCCGCCGGACGAGCGACTGAGCCATATCGTCGTCATGGGGATGGGCGAGCCGCTGCAGAATCTCGACAATCTGCTTCCGGCCCTCGCGGAAGCGAGCGCGGACGACGGCCTGGCGATCAGCCACCGGCGGATCACGATCAGCACGGTCGGCCTCCCCAAACCGCTGCTGCGTCTCACGCAGTACAACCTGGCCGTGTCGCTCCACGCCCCCAATGACGAGCTTCGCACGCGGATCGTTCCCACCAACAAAAGCACGGGACTGGCCGACATTCTCGCCGCCGCCGACCAGTACTTCGCCGCTTCTGGCCGCCGGCTGACGTTCGAGTACGTCCTACTCGCGGGGCTCAACGATCAGCCGCAGCACGCCGAGGAGCTCGTCGACCTGCTCGCGGGCCGCACGGCGCTTTTGAACGTCATCCCCTACAACCCCGTCGCAGGGCTCCCCTACGAAACGCCGTCGGGCAACGCAACCAATCGCTTCCGCGACATCCTCCTGGCCGGCGGCCTCAACGTGAAGTTCCGCCAGCGCAAAGGCGACGAAATCAACGCCGCCTGCGGGCAATTGCGCCGCATCACGCCGCAAGTCAACACGCCAACGTCTTCGCCGCGTGCCGGATTGCAGATCGGCTAGGACCATGCGGGTCTACAGCAGCCTGTCGCCACGCTTCCCTTCAAACAGTGCGATCGGTCCCACTCTTCATTGGGACGCGCCCCGACCCGGCTCAAGCCGAGGCGCTTCCCAGGAAAACTCTTCCCACGGCCACAGGGGGTGCGGCCGGTGGTGATAGGGGTAGTTCTGAAAATCCGACGGGGCACAACCCGGAGCGCGGACATTCAGAATCAAGGCGGACCGGGCGGCATAGACCGCGCGAAATCCACAGGGACTCTTGGCGATCAGCACCTGCGCTTGGAACGGATCAATCCCGGCTGCTTGGAACAATTCGGGGGCAAAGTGCGGGCCGCTCCGCTCCGTGCACACAATCCGCACGTCTCCTGCACGCAAGACGACCGCCCGCCCCATATCGATGGCCAGATTCACGCCGAGATGCCCGCTCAGAACGAAGCTCGCTTCGAACGCGTGCTGGACGATCGCGTCGACCGACACCGGCTGGCTGTGGAGCGCATCGCGCCGGCCGCCGAGTAGCGCCGAGATCGGCGCATTGGGGCCAAGCCGCAGGGCCTGAGCGACAATCTCCGGCGCCACGAGTGTGACCAGCGCCCCGCCGTGCGGCCACGGGTACTTGAGCAGTTCGCGCAGGCACCAGGTCGAATCGCCCGGCGCACCGGAGGTCGTGGCATCCGCCGCGTCGCTCAGGACGACGAGCCCCGCGGTGCACTCGGCGGCCCGGCGGACTCCTTCTTGGGCCGACACCAGCTCCGGCAGATAGTCGCGGCGATGGTTCCAGACGTCGCCAGCCAGCGCGGCCGCCTCGTGCTCGGCCAAAGCCTGATTGTTATCCGTCGTCACAATCACGGCGGTTCCCAGCTCGGGAACATCGAGCCACGGCTGAACCGTGGCGAGCGCGGCGGTGAGCACATCGGGCCGCTGCTCCAAGGCCTGCAGCCGGCGGCGGAACTCGTAGCTAATGCTGGCCGGATCTTGCGTGTTGGCCCGTTCGGCCGGCACGACCATGGGAATCTTGACGAGCGCCGTGGTGGGCTTGGCCCCCTCGATCAAAATCCGCCGCAAGACCGCCGCACCGCGCACGCCCGTCTCCAGCACATCGACATGCGGCGCGGTATGAAAACCGACCAGCGCATCGGCCTGGGCGACCATCTGCGGGGTCAAGTTGGCGTGCAAGTCGAATGTGGCCACCAGCGGTACGCCGGCTCCCAGATGCCGCCGCACGACCGACAAGACTTCCCCTTCGACGTCGGGATGCTCGTCGGCAGCTAAGGCTCCATGCAAGGCAAACAGCAGTCCGTCCAGCCGTCCGGCACCGTCGAGCGCACGCTCGATTTCGTCGACGATCCAGGCAAACGTCTCGGCGGTGGCGCGGCCGCTGGGCCACGCCGGCAAGCGGACGAGGCCGACAATCTCCGGCTGCTCGGGCCAGGCGCGCAGCGAGCGGATGAAGCCGCCCAGTTCGTTGGTGCCCGACAGCTGGTCGATGATCTCCTTGCCGCGCAAGACGCCGAACGCCTCAAAGTCGCGCCGCGTGGTCGGCAGCGGATTGAAGGTGTTGGTCTCCTGCCAGAGCTGCATGATCCCGATGCGCATGGGGCGATGTCCTCGACAGTATTTTGGGGCAATGTCCTGGAGATCAGCCGGCGAGCGAGGCGATCGCGCCGTCGAGCCGGTCGAGGGCCTCTTCCGCGTCGGCCAGCGTCATCGCGGCACAAAAGCCGTGGTGACATGCGCCGCCCCCATAGTCGTGAAAGTACACGCCCCGCTCGATCGCTGCCCGGATAAACCGCAGCATGAGGGGCCGGTCGTGATGCACGATGTCTCGGTAACTCGTGAGCGAACCTACCGGGCCAAAGTAGACGCCGAAGCGGGCCCCCAGGCCGGCGACGCGTCCGGGCACGCCATGGCGTTCGAACGCTTCGTTCAGGCCGCGAAAGAGCCGCTCGCCCAGGCGATGAATATGTTCGTAAAAGCCCGGGGCGGCGTAGATTTGAAGGGCTGCGATGGCGGCGGCGACCGAAACGGGATGGCCGTTGTACGTGCCGGAGTGCTGGCAATTGCCGACGGGCATCAAGTGGTCCATGATCTCGCGCCGACCGCCGAAAACGCTAAGTGGATAGCCTCCCCCGACCGCCTTCCCGAGCGTACACAAGTCGGGCGTCAGCCCCAGATATTCCTGCGCTCCTCCCTTCCCCATGCGAAACGCCGACAGGACCTCATCGAACATCAGCAGCGCCCCGTGCCGCCGCGGCTCTTCGCCGAGCGCTGCCAGGAACTCCGGCGTCGGCAGAATGCAGCCCGCGTTGTAGTAGATCGGCTCGCAAATCACCGCCGCGATTTCGTCGCCGTGCCGGGCAAATGCCGCCGCGAGCAAATCGGGCCGATTGTACGGCACCAGAATTAATTGCTCGGCCAGGCCCGGCGCAATTCCCGCCGAACCGGCCCAAGGGGTCGGCGCGGACTCCGGCCCGAGCTTGTCGGCCGGAGTGCCAATCGAAAACATGACCTGATCGTGATAACCGTGGAAGTTACCCTCGATCTTCACGAGTTTCGCACGGCCCGTATAGGCACGCGCGAGCCGAATGGCATGCATCGTGGCTTCGGTGCCGCTCCCCACCAGCCGCACGCGCTCGCAGGCAGGGACCATCGCGCAGATCTGCTCGGCGAGCTCGGTCTGGAGCTCGTTCTCGTAGGAGCAAGCCGCGCCGGCGTCGAGGACCCGCTCGACGGCGCTGCGGATCCGCGGATCGCCATGCCCCACGAGCGTGGCCCCATGGCTGCAGCACAGATCGATGTATTCCCGGCCATCGAGATCCCACAGCCGGCAGCCTGCCGCGCGCTCAAAGTACAGCGGATGTCCCAGGGCCCGATTGACGCGGGTCGACGAAGCGACGCCGCCGGCCAGCGAGCCTTGGGCGCGGGCGAACAGTTCGGTCACACGGGACATGCCACACACCTCTCGCGAAAAGTACAGGCAGCGCTACGTTGACGCTTCAGGCCAGGATTTCCGTTAGCACCCGGCCGTGCACGTCGGTCAGGCGGAAGTCGCGGCCCGAATAGCGATAGGTCAGCCGCTCGTGATCGAAGCCGAGCAGGTGGAGCAGCGTGGCGTGCAAGTCGTGCACGTGGACCTTGTCGTGCACGGCGCGAAACCCAAAATCGTCGGTCGCGCCGTACGCGATGCCGCCGCGCACACCGCCGCCTGCCAGGAACATCGTGAAGCCGTAATGATTGTGGTCGCGTCCGTCGCCGCTTTCCGAAACCGGTGTACGCCCGAATTCGCCGCCCCACATGACCAGGGTTTCGTCCAGCATGCCGCGCTGCTTCAGATCGTTGAGTAGTGCGGCAATGGGTTGATCGATCGATTGGGCGAGTTTACGGACTTGTTCGTCGTGTTTGGTGTGGGTGTCCCAGGGCTGCCCATTGCCATAGTAGATCTGAGTGAACCGCACTCCCCGCTCCGCCAGGCGGCGGGACAGCAGGCAGGCATCCGCAAAATGTCCGGAGCCGTAAGCGGCCCGCGTGAAAGCCGTCTCGCGCCGTAGGTCAAAGGCTTCGGCAGCTTCGGTCTGCATGCGAAAAGCCGCTTCGAGAGCCTGGATCCGCGTCTCGAGTTGGTCATCGACCTGGCGCGCCGCGAGATGTTCGCGGTTCAGGGCCTGGAGCAAGTCGAGTTGCTGGCGCTGCTGATCGGGAGGCACGGCAGCGTTCTTCAAATACGGAATCATCGCCCCCGGATCGAGGTTGGAATGGTTAATGTAGGTCCCCTGGAACTGGGCCGGCAGAAAGGCGCTGCTCCACAGCTCCGCGAACCGCACCGGACGCCCCGGGCAGAGGACCACGTAGCCCGGCAGGTTGTCGTTTTCGGTCCCCAGGCCGTACAGGAACCAGGAGCCCATACTGGGTCGTTTCGGCGTGATCGTGCCATTGTTCATCTGATACAGCGCGGGCCCATGATTGGGGTTGTCGCTGTGCAGCGAGCGCAGGATACAGAGCTCGTCGGCCCAAGCCCCGAGTTGCGGCAGCAACTCGCTGACCGGCAAACCACTCGCGCCGCGCGGTTCGTAGCGAAATGGCGAAGGGAGCAGTCCCGCCGTCGCGCGTTCCGTGCGGAGATTCACTTCCTGGGGGCGCTGCCCCGCGTACTTGGCCAGCGCAGGCTTGGGATCGAAGAAGTCTCCCTGAAAAGGTCCGCCATTCATGAAGAGGTGAATAACGCGCTTCGCCCGCGGCGCGAAATGCCAGCCTGGAGCCGTTCGTTCGGCCGCCTGGACTGCCAGGGGCTCGGCCAGCAAGGTGCTCAGGCCCAGCGCCCCAAACGTGCCCCCCAGGCGGCAGATCGCCTCGCGGCGAGAGTGCGGTTGGCCGGCAAGATGTTGGTTCCGCATCGGACACCTGTTCGCGACCCGATCCCGGCGGCTACTTGCCCGGAGATCTGACGGCTGGCAACAAATTCGTGAAAGGGCTTGTCAATCAACAAACATGAACTCGCTCGTACCAAGCAGCGCTTGAGCATACTGGCGCACGACCGCTTCGGGCGGGGCCGGCGAATCGGCCGTCGCGAGGAAGGCGGTTCCCAGACGCAACTCGGTTTCCGAGGGCGTTCGCGCAAACACCAGCCGATAAGCCCGCCGGACAATTTCCTCGAGCGGCAGCGTCTCTTCCGGCACCGGGGACGCATCGGTCGTCAACCGGCGGGCCAACTGGTGGGCCTCCCGCGTCATCAGCGGTCCATTGAGCACGAACAGCTGCTGCAGCGGCGTGGTGGTCGGCATCCGCCCCGGGGCATGGGCCGATGGATCGGGAAAGTCAAACAGTCGCAAGAGGTCGTCGGGATCGGAGCGGTCGATCCGGGAGTACAGCGTGCGCCGCACGTTGTCGACCGCCGACAACTCGCTCGGCGGCCCGCCCAGCCGCTGATCGAGGCTGCCGCTGGTGGCGAGTAGCGCGTCGCGCCAAGCTTCGATATCGAGTCGGCGGCGGTTCATTCGCCATAACAGCCGATTGTCGGGGTCGACCGCCGCCGCGCGCGGGGCATAGGCCGAGGACTGACGATAGGCGGCCGACGTCAGGATTTCGCGATGGAGCTTCTTGAGCGACCAGCCATGGTCGATAAACCGCCGCGTCAGGTCGTCGAGCAGTTCGGGATGCGACGGCCGTTCCCCTTGCGTCCCAAAGTCGCTGACCGTTTCAACCAGCCCTCGGCCGAAATGCTGCGCCCAGACGCGGTTGACGATGACCCGCGCCGCGAGCGGCGCCGCCTGACCGACGATGGCATCGGCCAGTTCGAGGCGGCCGCTCCCCTGCCGGAAATGTTGCGGCGCTCCCGGCGAGAGGACGGTCAGGAAGCGGCGCGGCACCACCGGCCCCAGCTGCGCGGGATTGCCGCGAATCTGCACGGCGAGATCCTGGGTTTCGCCCGGCTTGTACTCGAGCCGGGTGCCATTCGGCCCATCGGCCACGACAAACTGTGCCGCCTCGTCGACGGCATGCGCCTGAGCGGACGAATAGTGCGGCGTCGTGCGTTCGATTTCGCGCGCTTGCGCATTAAGTTGCTCCAATTTCGCCTGCTCTTCCGGCGTCCGCTCCTTCACGGCTTGGAGTCGCTTGATTTCTTCTCCGATCGCCCGCACTTCCTCCCGCGCCTGTTGGACGGCGGCGGCTGCCGCCTCGGGAATAATCCAGCGCTCGGTCAGCCGGGTGCTGGCCAGAACGCCCGCCAAGGCGTAATAGTCCTCGGTGCTGACGGGGTCGAACTTATGATCGTGACACCGCGCGCAGGCGAGCGACAGGCCAAGAAACGTCCGCCCCAGCGCGTCGATGCGCTCTTCCCATTCGTCGGCGACGATGGCCCGGATGATGCTTGGGTCGAGTTTGAGCTCTTTGAAATACTCGGGGCTCACCGCCAGGAAGCCGAGCGCGGCCAGTTCACTCGGGGGCAGGTCGGGAAGTTTGTCGGCGGCCAATTGACGCCGGACAAATTCGTCGTAGGGCAAGTCGGCATTCAACGCCTGCACCACCCAGTCGCGATATAGCCAGGCTTGGTCGCGCTGTTCGAGCGAGGTCTTATTCGCATCGGCGTAGCGGGCCAGATCGAGCCAATGCCGTCCCCAGCGCTCGCCGTAATGCGGCGAGGCCAACAAGCGATCGATGAGCCGCTCGTACGCATTCGGTGCAGAATCGCTGACAAACGCTTCGACTTCCTCAGGAGCCGGGGGGAGGCCCAGCAAATCGAAGCTCGCTCGGCGAATCAATGTCCGACGGTCCGCTTCCGGGGAGAAGGTCAAACCCTCTGCGGCCAGCCGCGCTTGCAGGAAGGCATCAATCCGCGACGCCGGCGCAGCGGCGCCGGACGCCCGGACGGCCTCCATCGGCGGCGCACTACTCTGCGGCGGCTGAAACGACCAGAACTGTCGAGCCGCTTTGAAGTCGATTCCCTTTGCAGCGCGGGCTATCGAACCGTCCTCCGGGAGGGGAGCCCCGCGATTTACCCACTCCTCGATCAAGGCGATCTCGGCTGCCGCCAGCTTTCCGCGCGGCGGCATCTGAATATCCCCGGCGTAACGCACCACATCCAGGAGCAGGCTTGCCGCTGGTTCGGCGCTATTGACCAGAGGACCGTTCTCGCCGCCCGCTCGAATTCCCGCTGTGGTGTCAAGGAGCAGACCGCCGTCGGGCTTCTTCGCCGTGCTGGAATGACACTCGTGGCACTTTTCGACCAGCAGCGGGCGGATCTTGCGTTCAAAGAACTGCACCCCGGAGAGATCCTGGGCGCGGGTGATCCCAGACAGAGTGGCTCCGAAGAGGAGCGCGGCGACCCAGCTGAATGCAAATACCGGGCGAGGGCCAGCGACGCTCTTGCCGATGGCACACATTCGAGAGGCGGAAGGCGCCATGGGGGATTTGCGAAGGGAGGCGAGGAGCGGCGCACGGGCCGCCAGGCTATTGGCAGGTAACCCTCATTGTTAGCTTCAGGGCGACGAATCACAAGTGTTCACTGACGATACGATCGCGCATCAGCCATTCCCGCAAAATCCAGGGAGTCGGGGTAGCCGTGGCGGACACAGCGAGACGCCGACGTAGCGAGGGCACGCTTTGAGCGCCAGCGGGTAGTTCGCACCATTGGCCTACCCGCCGCGAATGCAATGCGTACGCCCAGGTTTCAGCAGGTGCCGGATGTTGCCTCACTCCTTCTTGCGAACGAGCTTCAACTCGCCGCACATTTCCTTTGCAGGCTCGCCGTTCTCCCAGCCGACGCCATGCACCTCGATGTGATCGGCATCGACGAAGGTCAGCGTGGCGGCATGCATGTGCTTGTCCTTCTTGGGATCCAGATTCGATCCCCCGGCAAACTGAAATACGATCTGGTTCGCAGGTGACTTGGGATCGGCCTTCATGCGGGGCTGGTTGCCCAGCATGCAGTAATGGGTCATCACCAGATCGGGACCATCGGCTGTGTAGATCGAAACCATTTCATGGGGCTGGCCAGGGAACAAGGTCTCATGAATGGCGGTCCCTCCAGCGGTGAGCTTGATCACCGAGGCGACTTCTTCCGTCGGCTGGCCGTCCTTGTCGGCAACCACCCAGGTACCCACTAAGGACTTGAGCTTGTCCAGCCCGGCGTGGCTGGGAGCGGTCGAAGCATGGTTGTGCTTTTCATCGCCAAGGGCTGGGACCGCCAGGATGACAAGCAACAGGCTCCACGCGAAATGCGGACGCGACATATCCACTTCCTCCGATATTACGGGACTTCCGGAAAACTCGAACTCCACTCGTAGTCGAAGGTCGCGCTTCGCAATCGACAGGCGGCGAAAAAAATTCTAGGAGCATCAGCACGCGATTCTCCTTGAGACCGACCGGTCGAAGGCCAGGCAGGAGCAAAGTGGGCTGCTGACGCCGTCAGCAGTGGGGACTGCGCGAGGGGGCAGCCCGTTCTACTTCCTGCCTTGCGGCGGCTGGACTCGCCTCGGCTGCGGCACTACCTTGCGAGGGAATATGAGGGCGTTTTGAGGACAAGTGCAAATAGGACGAGTGAAATGACCACCAGCGCCATGACGACATCTACTTCCTCCGCCTCCAGGCGGGATTTTCTGACGGCTGTTGGCGGTGTGGCCGGAGCGGCGCTCGTCTCCAGCGCAATCGCGCCGCGGGTCAGTCAGGGACAGGAACCGCAGTCCGCCGCCGCGCCGATCCGCAATCGCATCGCCGTCAGCACGTATTCGTTCTGGCAGTTCCGCCATGCCGAGGGGCGCGATATCGAAAAGTGCATCGACCGGGCCGGCGAGTGGGGATTCGACGG
>JALORD010000660.1 GCA_025459145.1 Pirellulaceae bacterium
CCTTCCTTGAGCAGCCCGGCCGAGCCTCCTTGTTCGAGTTGCGGGAGCCAGGGGCCGTTGTCGCTGGTGAAGATGACGAGCGTGTTCTCGGCAAGCTGTTCGTCGCGCAAGGTTTGCAGAACGGTACCGACCGCCTGGTCGAGTTCCTCGACGACGTCGCCATAGAGGCCACGCGTGCTCCGGCCGGCGAAGTCGTCCGACGCAAAGAGCGGCACATGCGGCATCGTGTGCGGCAAGTACAGGAAGAACGGCTGCTCTTTGTGTTCGCGAATGAAGCGGGCCGCCTCCTCGGCATAGCGGCGGGTGATTGTGTGTTGATTGACGGGCCGCTCGATCACTTCCGTATTGCGCAGGAGGGGGACGTTCCAGTATTCGCTTTTCGGTGCCAAAAACGCCGCGCGGCCCGCCGGCGCGTCGGCCACGCGATCCATGTCGTTGGAGTAGGGAATCCCGAAGTAGGCGTCAAAGCCGTGCTCGGTCGGCAGGAACTGCGGCAAGTGCCCCAGATGCCACTTGCCGATGCAGGCCGTGGCATAGCCCTTCGATTTCAGAAGTTCGGCAATCGTCGCTTCGTCCGCCGGCAGGCCTCCGCGGCTGTTAGGAAACAGCACGCGACGGCGATTGCTGCACATCCCACTCCGCGGCGGCAGACGGCCGGTCAATAGCGCCGCTCGGCTCGGTGTGCAGACCTCGGCAGCAGAATAGAACTGTGTGAACCGCAGCCCCTCGCGGGCCATCCGATCGAGATTGGGCGTGCGAATCGTCGGATGGCCATAGCAGCCCAGATCGCCGTACCCCAGATCGTCGGCGAAGATGATGATGAAATTGGGTGGGCGAGTGGCGGCTGCCGTTGCTTTTGTGGGCCCAGCCGCTGGCTCGGCCGCGACGGTGGCAGCACCCAGAAAATATCCACACACGGCCAGAACAATGGCAGTTCGCTGGAGAGTATTCATGCCCGGATTGTAGTTGGCGACCGGGCAGACTGCAGACGCGGACGAGAAAATGGTTGCCCGGGACCGCGTTACGCCTAACGTCCCTGACCGAACCAATACGCGGCCGCGCCGCCGAGCCCGATCATTAACAGTTTGACGTTGGCATTCTGCATCTCACGCAGATGCGCCACGAAAAACGTGAAGCTCGGATCATTCACAAAGGGGGCCCGCATCCATTCGGAGAACACGCCGAGAAAGAGTCCTGCGAATCCGCACACGACTCCGAGCAACTGGCTCCGTCCGCGCGCTGCCCAGCCCGCTCCGATTCCCAGGAGTGCGCCGGGAAGCATCGGGCCGTAGAAGCCCTGTTTGCTGAGCCAGCGAAAGGCAAAGTAACCGACAAGTCCCCCGACAATGGCGCCCGCCAAACCGCGCGCCAAGAGAAGCGGATCAAATGGACTCGGTTTATTCACAGCCGGGGCGACTGTCTCATCAGCAGGAGAGGACATAACCGGCTCATCGATTGCCTGGTGAAAGAAAGCGAGCGTGCAGTTTACACGTCGCACAGCTTACACATCGCACTGCCGCGCCGCATGCCGCAAGGCGGCGACCGGGTCTTTCCAGGTCGGAATGAACTCCTGCCCGACGAAGCCCGTGTAGCCGATGTCGGCAATCGCCCGCATGATGCCCGGGTAGTGGATTTCCTGCGTGTCGTCGAGCTCGTTGCGGCCAGGGTTTCCCGCCGTGTGGATGTGGGCGATGTAGTCCTTGAACTTCTTCAGCCGGACGATCACGTCCCCCTGCATGATCTGCACGTGATAGATGTCGAACAGGATCTTGAGGCGGTCCGAACCGACGCGGTCGCATACCTCGGCCGCCCATTCGATCGAGTCGCACTGGTAGCCGGGGTGCCCCTTCATCTCGACATCGACCCGCGAGTTGAGCATTTCGAGCGCCAGCGTCACGCGTTTTTTCTCGGCCAGCGGCAGGACCCGTTTGATCCCTTCCACAAAGTTCCGTTTTCCAATTTGGTCCCCTTCCGCTCCTGCGGGCAGGCTGCCGCGCATGCCGGAGAACGTGATGACCGTGGGGCAGCCGAACTCGGCGGCCGCTTCGATCGCCGCAGTGATCTTCTCGGTGCAGAAGTCCCAGTTGGCCGGATCGTTCCAGCCTCGGACAAACCCGTGGCTGCTGGCGATGGCGCAGGTGAGTCCGTGCTGCTTGAGCGTCGGCCAGTCGGCCGGCGGAACGAGCTCGACCGATTTCATGCCGAGTGCCGCCGCATGCCGGGCCAGGTCGGCGACCGACATCGGCTTGAAGCACCAGTGGACGACCGATTGCTGAATGCGGCCGCGGGTGATCTTCCAACTCGGGTCGTCGCCGCTCTCGGCCGCAGCAGCTTGGGCCGCCGCGAGAGCGACGGTTGAACCCACGGCGGTCATACCGGCGAGGACCGTTCGTCGGGAAAGGGGACGATCGCGCATGGCTGTATCCTGAGGGGGAAGAGGTCTCGCCACCAGTGTACTGCAACGTCCGACGGAAGGATTCAACGGTCAATAACTTCCCGGTTTTCCCACAATGAACAATCGGCAAGCACCAAATCACAAACAATGACCAAGTC
>JALORD010000661.1 GCA_025459145.1 Pirellulaceae bacterium
AATCGAACTCGAGAACGGCGGCGTCAAACGTCTGATAAGTGGAGAGTTCGGTCAGGTTGGCATCGCCGGGCAAGCCATGATCGACCGAGAACCAATCCTGTGTGTTCGGCCCGACCACATCCTTCGCGCTGCCACTGGAGAGAATAATGCCCTGACTGAAGCCCACCACGGTCGGATCGGTGAAGTTGAAGCTGCCCGTCGTTCCCGCACCTCCCGTGAACGTGACGTTGCTCACGCTAACGCCATCACCCACCAGCGACTGCGCCAGGTCCGTCGGCGGCAGCGTCGTATCGATAACCTCGTTCGGATTCGCCCCCACGAGTGCCGACAGCACCATCCGGTCCTCCAGCCGCTCGACCAGCGGCTGATGCCGCCCTGGTCTCGTACGGCCATGGCTTCGCGGCTTACCTCTCCTGGCCGCTGGGCGGCTCTTACGCGCGGCGGTCCGCTCTGATCGGCGACCAAACAGACCTTCCAGACTCAACATAAATCGTCTCCGCCGTTTTTGAATTGGATGCTTTCTCGGATACTCCGCTGGTAGTACAAGCGATCCTACGAATGCCCACCGCCGGCCGCTGCCAGGGAAAGACGGAAATCCGCGCGATGCATGCCGGGGAAACCCCGGCATTTCCTGCCGCTGGCGACGTATCGCGTTAAACTGCGGCGGTAAAAGACGAACCGTGCAGTTGGCGGCACTCCGCCGCCGCTTTTGAAAGGCGTCCCATGAGGTTCACGCCAAACCTCGGCAATCTGCTCTTCTGCGTTCCGCTGGCCATGCTGGCAATCATCTTCGTAGCGGAGACGGCGATCATGACTGCGTTTGCGCTCCTGGGCCGCGAGGACCCCAATCGCTGGTTGGAAGTGATTATCGATTCGACCGTTCTAACGCTGACCGTTGCCCCGCTCATCTATTGGCTCATTGTCCGTCCGCTGCGCGTACTCGCCGACGAACGCTCGCGCCTCCTCGCCCACGTGTTCGAAATCCAAGACACCGAGCGGCAACGGATCGCCCGCGATCTGCACGACGAAATCGGCCAATCCTTCACGTCCCTGCTCGTGCAACTCCGCGTGCTGGAAGAAGCCCCCTCGCTCGACGAGGCCCGCCGGCAAGCCCGCGATATCCGTACGCTCAGCGGCACGCTCTACGATCAAATCCGCACGCTCGCCCGCGGCCTGTACCCCACCGTGCTCGATGACCTGGGCCTCGTCGAGGCGATCCGCCGGCTCGCCGAGGATTTCGAAGCCACGCACGACGCGGCAGTCGCCGTCCATCTCGCTGGCAGCCTCGACCGGCGACTGGATCGGAAGGTGGAGAGAACGGCTTATCGCATCGTGCAAGAATCGCTCACCAACTGTGCCAAATACGCACAAGCTTCGCACATCGACATCTCGCTGGCCTGCGACGACAAGCAGCTCCGTGTCACCATTGCCGACAATGGCCAGGGTTTTGATACCAGCAGCGCACTTCGCAAGGCCGGAGACGCCACGTTCGGACTGGTGAACATGCGGGAACGTGCTTTGCTCCTCAAGGGGTCGCTGGCCGTTCGTTCGCGGCCAGGGACCGGCACGACCGTCACACTTCGCGTGCCATTGGGGGTTTGACGATGTCCACGATTCGCGTGCTTCTGGCGGATGACCATGCCGTTCTCCGGGCCGGCTTGCGGCTGCTGGTCAATCATCAGCAGGACATGGAAGTCGTCGCCGAAGCGGGCACGTTTGGCGAAGCGATTCGCCTGGCCAAAATTACCAAACCGGATGTCATCACGCTCGACCTGACCATGCCCGACGGCAACGGCATCGACAGAATCGAGCAGATCTGCCGCGAATGCCCTACGACTCGCGTCCTCGTTCTGACGATGCACGACGATCCCGCCTATCTGCGGGCGTCGCTGAGCGCCGGCGCTTCCGGTTATGTCGTCAAACAGGCGGCCGATACAGAGCTGCTCGGCGCGATCCGCGCGGTCCATGACGGCCGCGCGTTCGTCGATCTTGATCTCCGCGGCCCCCGTTCGCAGGCCGCTCTCGCCCTCACGCGCGACCAAGCCGACACCGGCGTCGACCCACTCAGCGATCGCGAGCGTCTGGTGCTGGAGCGCCTGGCCCAAGGCCACACCAATCAGGCAATCGCCGAGCAACTCGATCTCAGCGTCAAAACGATTGAGTCCTACCGCGCACGATTGCTCAAAAAGCTCGGCCTCCGCTCGCGTGCCGATATCATCCGCTATGCCGCCGAAACGGGTCTGTTGACGCGTCGCATTTCCAACACCGCCGCCGGGTCTAGTGCCGGCCACTGTAGCCCGCGGATGCAATGACGGAGCGAAACCAAACCCGCCTTCGCTTAATCGCCGTTTTCGCCATTGTGCCCAGACTCTCCTAGCGGAATCACCAGATTCACGAGCGGAACAGTTGTCCGCTGATTCGATGGTTCGAAGTTCCTAATCAGGCCTACTCCTAGAACCAGTTACAAAACTTGTGTTTGCTAGCTAAACCGCAGGTTGGGCATGAGCGTAAGAGGAGACGAAAGGAGTCTCTTCGATGTGCTCACGATCC
>JALORD010000662.1 GCA_025459145.1 Pirellulaceae bacterium
CGTCGTTCTCGGTGCGGGGGGGGCGGCTCGGGCAATTGCCGTGGAGCTCGGACTATCCGGCGTCGGCGAGATCACAATCGTCAACCGCTCGGCGATCCGAGGTGAAGAGCTCGCGGCTCTCTTGCGCGAGCGCGTCAAGATTTCCGCGCAGCTCGTCCACTGGGAGGGGGATTATGCGATTCCTCCCGAGGCAGACATTGTCGTGAACGCCACGTCGATCGGTCTGGGAGACGCGGCGGCTCGTGTGCCGATTGATATCGCGTCGCTGCGGCCCGAGCTGATCGTGGCCGACGTGATCTTCAACCCGCCCCAGACTTGGCTCTTGCGAACTGCCGCCGACCACGGCTGCCGCACGCTCGACGGCCTGGGGATGCTCGTCAATCAAGCGGTCATCGGCTTTCGTATCTGGACCGGAATCGAACCGGACGCGGCGGTGATGCGCGAGGCGCTCGAAGAGTTTTTGGAGCTATAGGCGGGTGGGCCAAACGCGAAGAATGACCAATGGACAAGCACCAAATCTCAAACAATCACCAAATTCCAAGGTTCCAATAATCATCCACGGCAAGCCGGACACGGGCCACAGAACCGCTCTGCAACCGGGGTTTGGGTCATTTGTACTTGGTCCTTGGAATTTGTTTGGTCATTGAGGCTTGGTGCTTGGTGCATAGATCCAAGGTTTCGTGCTTCGATATTCGGATTTCGTGCTTGCTCCGCTACGGCAGCAGCGTGAGCGTCACCGCCCGGAGGTGCATTACCTGCTGACCCGGAATCTCGGTTGCTCGCAAGACGAGCGGACCTTGTCCCGCGGCCAACTCGATCGTCCCCAGTTTGAGCGTGTGAAATTCTTTCATCGGCGATTCGGCCGGCGGGCGAGGGAGCGTGTCCTGGTTGGTATAAAGCGGCGGATCCCAGCCGGGAGCGACCTTGCCCGCCAAGCGGCTCTCGCCGTGCGACAGTTCGATCGTCGAGCCGGCGTCTGCTTCGGGGCAGGTGTACTGCAGTTCGACGGCGTATTTGCCGCTGGTGTGGATGTCGACTTCCCAGACGACTCGGCCGTCGGTGCTCTTCCAGTTCACAAAGTACGACGAGTTCGGCGCGCTTGCGCTCCGCTCGATTCCGCCTAGCGGCGTGCCGTCGCGGGCCGGGAGCCAGGTGCGGGGGAATTCGCGATAGCCGACGGGAATCGGCCGCGGATCGACCCCCTGGCCGCGAACCAGCGGCGGAGCATTCTCGAACATCTCGGCCTGCCAGGCGGCGGACGCGCGAAACAGCTCCTGGGAGATCGCGATGTTCTCGGGCGATCCCTTGCCTGCGGAATCGACGAGCGGGCTCTTCTGTCCCGGATCGGCCAGCATGTCAAAGAGCTGCCCGTCGGCATCGACCCGATAGCGATCGGTCCGCAGGCTCACCTTCCGAGCCCACGTCGAAAAGATCGTCCGCGCGGGCCATTCGGGCGCGTCTCCCGGCGCACTCTTCACAAAGAGCGGCGACAGATCGCGCCCATCGAGCGGCTTATCACCGACCCGTTCGATGCCGGCCAGCGACGTGAGCGTTGGCAGCAGGTCGATCGCGCCGGCAATCGGCCGAACGACATGCCCCGCCGGCAACTTGGCCGGCCAGCGGAGGTAGCAGACCGAGCGGACGCTTCCTTCGTCGGTGCCGGCTTTGCGTCCTTTCATGCCGCCGTTCCAGCGCCAGCTATTCGGCCCGTTGTCGGAGAAGTAAACGACGATCGTATTGTCGGCGAGGTCGAGCTGGGTGAGTTTGTCGAGGACGCGGCCGACGTTCCGATCCTGGTTCTCAACCATCGCCAGGGCGCAGCGCGTATGGTCGACAACTTCCTGACGCGGGACCGTCGCCGTCTGCGTGATCGGCTTGTCCTTGAAGCGCTGCCAGTCCTCGTCGGGCACCGCCCACGGCGAGTGCGGCGTCGTGAACGGCACATAGCAGAGGAACGGTCTCGCCCGGTTCCGCTCGATGAAGTCGATCGCCCGCGACGTGCACAGATCGACGATGTAGCCTTTCTCGCGCACCGGCTGACCGTTGTGCTCGAGCGGCGGATCAAAATATTCCCCCCAATGCCCCGACGTATAGCCGTAGTACTCGTCGAAGCCGCGGGCCATCGGGTGGTAGGGCCACTGGCTGCCATTGTGCCATTTGCCGAAAGCGCCGGTGGCGTAGCCGGCGGCGCGGAAGGCGTCGGCGATCGTCCGTTCGTCGAGATTCAGCCGCTCCTGCCCGGTCGAGACGCCGTAGACGCCGGTCCGCGGATGGTAGCGGCCGGTGAGGAACTCGGCCCGCGTCGGGGCGCACACCGGACAGACGTAGAACCGATCGAGCGAGACGCCCCCTTTGGCGAGTGAGTCAATGTGGGGTGTGTTCACCTGCGTGTTGCCGCTGTGGCTGTAGTCGCCCCAGCCCGCATCGTCGGCCAAAAACACGACGACGTTCGGCCGGTCGGCACTCGATGCGGTCAGAGGGAGGAGCGCCACGATAAACGCGAGGAGCGGCAGTCGCGTGAGTCGATCGAGCATGTCTGGGTCTTCG
>JALORD010000663.1 GCA_025459145.1 Pirellulaceae bacterium
GTCGATCGGCCAATTAGCGATCACGCATTTTCGCAAAGTGGCCGATCTGGCGGCGGGCAAGTCGCACCCGGCGACGCTTGTTCAGGTGCGTCTGGAGACTGGCCGGCGAAACCAGATTCGGGTCCATTTTGCCGAAGCGCGGCATCCAATCCTCGGCGATACTCGCTACCAGCCGGAACTCGCCCGCCATCCCCGCTGGCACCATCCACGGATGGCCCTACACGCCCGCCTCTTGGGCTTTGAGCATCCGCGGACCGGCGAGATGCTTCGCCACGAGGCAGAGCTCCCCGCCGAGATGAAAGCGTTCGTGGCGGATTGCCGCTTACCGTAAGGGTGTCCCTCCGCGGCGCGCTTTTCTCGACGATCATCCTGCCAACTCGTCTGGAAAATGGCCAGGAATGGTCCCTCTATCCCTTGATATCTGAACGAAGTATATGGAAAGCGTTTTCTTCGTTCATCTATGGCTGGAGTAAAGTCGGTCAGGTGCCAGGAGGCTCCAGGCAGCGGTTTCTCCAATATTTCGATGCTCCGGCCAGTCGAGGCAGGGCTCGCGATAAAAATCGGGTTTTTTTTAATTATTTCGCACGCGAGTCATTGAGCGACTTGTTTCGTGCAGGTAGGATCTGCTGCTGGGTGGGCCTCCGCAGCCAGATTCCTGGCTCCCTACCTCGACACGTCCGTTTCATTTCTTTTCCTGATCGCTCGGGGAGGACCGTCTCATGCGAAGGAGTCATGTGCAAACAAACTGGCGAGGATTCACGCTGGTCGAACTTCTGGTGGTAATCGCCATCATCGGTGTCCTGGTCGCTCTACTCCTGCCGGCGGTCCAGGCCGCTCGGGAGGCGGCCCGCCGAACTCAGTGCAACAACCAGCTCAAGCAATTGACGCTGGCCCTGCACAACTATCACGACACATATCAATACTTCGTATATCGACGCGGCGGCACTTCCAGCGGCACGGCGTCGAATCGGAATCGGCTGAGCGGCTTCGTCCCTCTCTTGCCGTTCTTTGAACAACGGGCGATGTACGACCAGATTGCCGCAGGGGATCAAACGATCGGAGTTCCGCCGCAAGGGCTCACGGCTTGGGCCGCCTGGCCCGGCGGTGGTATCCACACCGGCTGGAATGACTCGCCCGATGTGCTGCTCTGTCCATCGGACGACGGTTATCTGAACAAGCGAGGACGCTTCAACAGCTACGCCTTCAGCGTCGGCGATCAGGTGCAGGGGGCGACCGGCGGGATCAGCGGGCAACTCCGCGGTCCCTTTGGCCTGGCCGCCAATTGCTACAACATGAGCTTCATCACCGACGGTACGAGCAACACAGCCGCTTTCAGCGAGCGGCTGTGTATGCACCGTGTGCCCAGCAATCCGTACAAACAACAGAATCCCGGAAATGTCACGGGAGCCCGAGAACTTGAGCACGTCCTGGGAGTCGCGACGCGCGTCAGCGGCCTCATCAACAATCCTGCACTCTGCCGGACCGTCTCGGACGGTAAATTTTTCTTGGCGGGTACTCCTGTTTCCAGCCGATTTGGCATTTCGTGGACTGACGGCCAGGTAGCATATGTCGGCTTCAACACGGTATTGCCCCCCAATGCTTCGGCCTGCGCCGATGGCGGCAACTGGGGCGACCAGAACCATATGGTCGTGCCCCCGGCCAGCCGGCACCCAGGTGGAGTGAACGTCTCATTCTGTGATGGCTCCGTCCGGTTCGTCAGCAATGCAATCAATACGGGCAATCTGGCGGTTCGCCAGCCGATCACCGGTCCCTCGAACTATGGAGTCTGGGGAGCGATGGGCTCCAAGAGTGGCGGGGATACGGTGCGTGAAAACTGAGAGGTGGAAGGCAGGCCGTGCGGTCAATTCGTAGACTTGCTGTCCGTAGCCTGATTCCACCAGACTGTCAGGTAGGGATCGCTCCCGCGTCCCTCGGCGACGTTCGGTCCGGAGCCGACGGCGAAGTCGAAATCGCCGTCGGCGTCGAAATCGCCGATCTCGACCGTGGCGTAGTACGGGCGATCCCACTCGAGCGTGTGCCGGGCGAACTCGCCTGGGGCCGTTTGTTCGAGCAGCACGATCGACGCCACGCGAGTCTCACGCAAACTCGCCGGCTGAGCCCGCCGCGGGAGCCAGGCGACCGCGAGCACGTCGTTGTCGCCATCGCCATCAAAATCTCCCGCCACGGCCCGATAGGCTCCGGTCATGTCGGTCAGGCGGTGCGGCACGAACCGCAGATTTCCCTGGTTTTCGAGCCAGGTGACGCCGTGCCAGGGGCTCACGTAGTTGTTGTCGAACGAGTCCCCGCTGGTGACCAGAATATCGTCGTCGCCGTCGCGATCGAAATCGAGGATCTCGAGGCCGCTCGAGCCGCTGGTGAGATCCGCGGCTGACCACAGATTGCGTCGGACAAACTTGCCGGCGCCTAGATTGCGTATGAGATCGACCGACTCGTACTGCTGACTGACGAGCGAGACGATATCGGGCCGGCCGTCCCGATCGAGGTCACGAATCGGCACGTGGATTGTTCCCGGTCGATCGTCGAGCGTTCGACGTTCGAACTGCAGCTGGCCGCCGGGCTCGGTCGTGTTGATGAGCAGATGAATGCCGCCGGACTGTTGCCAGCCGAACTCGGCGACGACGAGGTCCTGCTGCCCGTCGCCATCAAGGTCGCCGGCGCGAACGTCCGCAACTCGCCCCAGCCCGGCGAGCAGTTCGACCGTCTCGTACACGCTGGAGCCGACTTCGCGGCGAAGCAGCATCACGCGTCCCCGGTCGTGCTCGGCCGGCAAAAAACTGCCGAGGTCGGCCACCGCCAGATCGATGGTGCCGTTGCCGTCAAGATCGCACGGCTC
>JALORD010000193.1 GCA_025459145.1 Pirellulaceae bacterium
CCGGGCGTGACGCTCGGTTTGGCGGCGGTTTCGTGACGAATGCCGTGTAGCGCAAGCCCGGCTGCGAAAAGACGCAGGTGCTTGGCGGTCTGCCCGTAGGTACATTGCGCGAAGTGATCCAGCGAATCGTTGACTTTCCGCGGTTCGCAGCAGCCCCGCGCCCGGGTAAACTGGGAAGGCTGGAGTGCTCGCGCCGGCCGGTGGCTGCTGGTCACTGAGGCGCGTCATTTCGGTTCCCACCCACCCCTGTCGTCGTCACCAGCGTTCGGTGCCCGATCCCGCCGGCTGTTCTGCATGACTTCTTTTGATTTTCAACCGCGCACGCGGATCGTCTTCGGCCCCGGCAAGATCGACGCCCTGGGCGAATTGGCCTCGGAACTCGGGGCCCGCCGAGCATTGGTGGTCAGCGATCCGGGCGTGGTATCGGCGGGGCATACGGCCCGCGGCATCGCAGCCCTCGAGCGGGCCGGCATTCAGACGACGCTGTTCGATGGCGTGCACGAGAATCCTTCGACCGACGACGTGTCCGCCGGCGTCAAGCTCGCCAAGCGAAACGATCCTGAGATTCTGATTGGCCTTGGCGGCGGCAGTTCCATGGACTGCGCTAAGGGAATCAACTTCGTCTATTCGTGCGGCGGCCAGATGCGGGATTACTGGGGCGTCGGCAAGGCCCTGTCGCCGATGCTCCCGATGATCGCCGTGCCCACCACGGCCGGCACTGGCAGCGAAACGCAATCGTTCGCCCTGATCAGCGATTCGCAGACCCACGTGAAGATGGCCTGCGGCGACAAGAAGGCCGCCTGCCGGATTGCCCTGCTCGATCCGGAGCTGACCGTCTCGCAGCCGCCGCGGGTAACGGCTCTCACCGGCATCGATGCGCTTTCGCACGCGCTTGAAACGTTCGTCACTACCCGCCGCAATCCGATTTCGCTTGCGTTCAGCCGGGAGTCCTGGCGGTTACTGGCGGGCAATTTTTCGCGGGTGATTGCCGAGCCGGCCGACATCGAGGCCCGCGGCAACATGCTGCTCGGGGCTTCGCTCGCCGGACTGGCGATCGAAAACTCGATGCTCGGCGTGGCCCACTCGCTGGCCAACCCGCTGACGACCGTGTTCGATGTCCCGCACGGCCAGGCGGTGGGCGTGATGCTGCCGCACGTGATTCGCTTCAACGCGGCAGTCGTCGAAACCCAGTACCTGGATCTCTTGCGCGATTCGGACAATGGCAGCGCCCATGTCCCGGGGCTTTCCGGCGGAGTGGCGGGCTTGGCCGACTTCGTTTCGCGGATGCTGGCGGCGGCCGGTCTGGCGACGAAGCTTCGGCCGCTCGGGGTCGATCCGCTCAAATTTCAGGACATGGCGACCCAGGCCGCGAAGCAGTGGACCGCCACGTTTAACCCGCGCCCGGTGCGGGAAGAGGAACTTTTGGCCCTCTACCAGCAGGCATTCTGATAATATGAAAAGAGGCGTCGGTGGATGTGGGTGGCGGAGGCTGCCGGCCGCCGCGGATGATTCCCCGGACTTTGCCATTCACGCCGTTCAAAAGCCATGGGAGTTCGACCAATGTCACTCGCCCGACGTGAGTTTCTCGCCACGGGAATTGCCGGAGCGGGCGCGTTACTGGCGGATCGCGCGGTATGGGGCGTAGAACCGCTGTCCGCGGCTGACAAAGTCTCGCTGGAAGCCGGACCAAACCTGAAGCCAGCGGTCGCCGTTACCGAGCGTTCGTGGCCGCTCGCTCGGGGCGGCTCGCTGGCTCAGGGAGTTGCCAAGAGCCCGCTTCCGGACAAGTTGGAACTGCTCTGGCAGCACAAGGTGGACGGCGGAGCGTTCGAAAACTCGCCAGCTATCGCCGAGGGCGTTGTCTATCTGGCCGATATGGACGGCCAGATCTCGGCGCTCGACCTGGCTTCGGGCAAGGTTCGCTGGAATCAGAAGATCGAAACCGGCTTCATCGCATCCCCTTCGGTCCGCGGCCAACTCCTGTATGTCGGCGACTACGACGGCAAGTTCCACGCTCTCGATCGCGAGTCGGGTGGCGTGCGCTGGACACACCAGTCCGATGCCGAGATCGACGGCGGGGCGAACTTCTGGCGAGATAACGTGCTCTTCGGCTCGCAGGACGCCAAACTGTACTGCCTGAATGCGGAGAGCGGCAAGCTGGTTTGGAAGTTCGAGATTCAGGACCAGATACGCTGCATGCCGACGGTCGTCGGTGATCGATCGTTCGTCGCGGGGTGCGACAGCCTGCTACACATCGTTGACCTGACGACCGGCACCGAAGCGGCCAGCGTCCCCATTGGTTCGCCCACCGGCGTCACTCCGGCCGTATTGGGCAACGTCGTGTATTTCAGCACGATGGGGGGGACGCTGTTCGGCATCGACTGGAAAGAGGCCAAAGTCGTTTGGCAGATCGAGGACAAGACTTCGCAGCAGGAAGTCCGCTCCAGCCCCGCCGTACAGGAGGGGATTCTGGTCATCGGCAGCCGAGACCGCCGAGTGCAGGCGCACGACCCGAAGACGGGCGACTCGGTCTGGAGCTTTCCCACACGGCAGCGAGTCGACTGCTCGCCGGTGATCGTGGGCCAGCGGGTGTTCGTTGGCGCGGTGGATGGCCGGTTTTACGCGCTCGACCTGAAGACCGGCAAAGAATTGTGGCAGTATCAGGCCGCTGGCGGCTTCATGGGCTCGCCAGCCGTGGCCGATGGAAAGCTGGTCGTGACGACGGATCGGGGGAACGTGTATTGCTTTGGGGCGAAAGCCTAGGTTCGTGCGACGAGGATTGTGGCTGTGTCGATTGCCAACAAACCGATGACTGCCCAGCAGTTCGCGGCGATTCCTGCGGAGGGGCGCTCGTTCGAACTGGTCGAGGGAAAACTCGTCGAAATGAACCGCCCCAAACCGCGACACGGCAAGATCGTCTTTCGGATTGCTCGGATTGTTGGCCAGTTCGTCGACAACCACGACCTGGGTCACTGGTTTGGCGGTGACGCGGGCATCGTGACCATGCAGGATCCCGACACTGTCCGCGGTCCCGATGCGGCCTTCGCCTCATACGAACGGATTCCCCGAGAAGCCGACGACGATCACTATTTCCTGGTCGCGCCGGAACTGGTGTTCGAAGTGCTCTCGCCCAGCGATCGCTGGGTCGACGTGCTCGATAAGGTGTCAGAATACCTGCACGCCGGTGTGGATGCTGTCTGCTTACTAGACCCAATCGCACGCACACTGCAGATTCACCGATCCAAAGAGCCACCCGCTGTACGCAATGAAACCGATTCGTTCGAGTTAGCGGAAATTTTGCCGGGTTTCCAGTGCCAAGTCGCTGAATTCTTCCCGCCTCGCAACACGCCCTGACGCGCTCCATCCAAATTCCCTCGCAGAGAAAATAAAGTGCCCACGTGACCACCGAAGCCACTAAAACCGAAGTCGGCAGCTATTTCATCTCGAATTATCCGCCGTTCTCGCAGTGGACCGTCGAGCAGTTGCCGGAGGTCGTTGCCGCGCTGGCCGCTCCGCCGCGCACGGGACCGGACGGCCAGCCAACCCCGCTCGGCCTGTATCTGCACATTCCCTTCTGCCGCAAGCGGTGCAAATTCTGCTACTTCCGGGTGTACACGGACAAGGCTGCCCCGGATGTCGAGCGGTACGTGCAGGCCCTTTCCCGCGAAATTGAGCTCGTTAGCCAGCAGCCGGTGATGGGAGGGCGGCCATTCCGCTTCGTCTATTTTGGCGGCGGTACGCCGTCGTTCCTCTCCGCCAAACAACTCACGTCGCTCGTCGATCGGCTGCGGGCCAATATCAACTGGAACCAGGCTGAGGAAGTCACGTTCGAGTGTGAACCGGGGACGCTCAGCCAGCCGAAGGTCGCCACGCTGAAGGAACTGGGTATTACCCGGCTGAGCCTGGGCGTCGAGAACTTCAGCGACGCAATTCTCGAGGAAAATGGCCGGGCCCACCTGTCGGGCGAAGTCTACAAGGCGTGGGACTGGATCACGGCCGCGGGTTTTCCCAACGTCAACATCGATCTGATCAGCGGGATGGTCGGCGAGACTTGGGACAACTGGAAGATCAATATCGAAAAGACGATCGCGCTCTCGCCCGACAGCGTTACGATCTATCAGATGGAGTTGCCGTTCAACACGGTCTACTCGAAAGACATCCTGGGGAATCAGATCGAGACGCCGGTGGCGGACTGGCCGACGAAGCGGGCTTGGCTCAACTACGCGTACGACGAGCTGCTGGCCGCCGGCTACCACATTTCGAGCGCCTACACGCTCGTCAAAGATCCGCACAAAGTGAATTTCAGCTACCGCGACAACCTCTGGCGCGGCTCGGACCTCCTGGCCACAGGCGTCGCCAGCTTCGGGCACATCTCGGGCGTGCACTATCAGAACAAGACCGAGTGGGCTGATTACACCGGCGATCTGCTCGACCATGGACGGTTGCCGCTGTTCCGAGCGTTGCGCCCGACGAAACATCAGATGCTGATCCGCGAGATGATCCTGCTTCTCAAGAAGGGATACCTCGATGCGGGTTACTTCCGCGAGAAGTTCGGCGTCGAGATTCTCGACGAGTGGGAAAGCCAGTGGCGCGAGCACGAGAGGGAAGGAATGCTCACGATCGAGGGCGACCAGATCGAGCTGACCCGCGAAGGGCTCTTGCATGCCGATGCGCTTTTGCCAGCCTTTTTTGAGCCGGAGCATCGGGGAGTGCGATATACGTGAGCCAGCCGCTCGTCTTCCTGATGGGCAACTTCGCCGCCGAGTTTCCTGTCGATCGGCAGTACGCCAAAAACCACATGTGGGGGCAGCCAGTCGGCAACGCACCACGAGTCGGTGATACGCAGCAAATAGGCGACGTGTGGCGATTTGGCTTCTCGGCCTATGCCGTTCGGCTCTTGCAGGATGTTTATTTCCTTGACTGGATCGTTGACGCGGGTGCGCAGCTCGCCGAGAGGCAGGAAATCGGTCAGATCGAGAGCAAGAAGGCCGAGAGCAGCCTGTACGCGCCAATTGCCGGCCGGCTGGTCCGTTTCAATGACGAGTTGCTAACCGATCCGTCGGGCATCAACGTCGACAAGTACGGTGCCGGCTGGCTGTTCGAAATGGCCGGTCCGGCGGATTCGCTCCTGTCTCCCGAGGCTTACCTCGAACACCTCACGGCCGTCTGGGAAGTGACCCAAAGGACGATTAAGGGGCAAATGAACGAGTAGGTTAGGGGCGACCGCTGGTGGCTGGTTCGGCGGTGCAGGTCGTCGCAGAGGCAGGTGCGCGAAAAATTTTGTGCAGTCGCCCCATTTTGCCAGCGGAAATCGCCGACGCGCGGCTTGGCAAGCGGTGCCGTCGTCGAACGCGGTGCTCAATTCTGCACCCGTGACGATCCGAAGATGAACGGACACCAGGTTGAGAACCTCCATCTTCGGCGCAACGCAATCTTCGGCGCAAAGGAATGCGACGTTGAGTGTTGGCAATTTGCTTCGTTCGTCGTACCTGTACTACTTTTCACAGCCCGCCAGCGATCGGACGCTCTTCAAAGCGATGAAGGGGCGGCCGATTCGATCGATCGTCGAGATCGGCGTGTCCCTGGGAGGACGCACCGAGCGACTGCTCGAGGTGGCGGCGTGGCAGCCCCAAAGCCTGCCGCTCCAGTACACGGGGATCGACCTGTTCGACAGCCGTCCCGTCGGACAACCTAAGCTATCGCTGAAGCAGGCGTTTCACGATCTGCGGGCCACCGGCGCGACGATCCGGCTGGTCCCCGGCGATCCTCTGGCGGCCCTGTCCCGCACGGCGAATGCGCTGAGCGGGACCGATTTGCTCCTGGTGAGCGGCCCGCAAGACACGCATTCGCTGGCGGCGGCCTGGAAATATGTCCCGCGGATGATCCATCCCGAGACGCTCGTTTTCGTCGAGCAGTCGAGCGAATCGGCCAAGAATCCGGCGTGGCGATTGCTTGCGGGCGCCGAGATTACGCGTCTGGCGGCAGCCGCCGGACGGGCCCTGCGACAGGCGGCTTAGGTGCATTCGGAGAAGCGCCGCTACCGAATGACCTTGCCTGGGACTTGCCGAGGGGCGGATAATACCGGAGTCGAACGTCCGTCCTCGCGAGTCCTTTCAATCCATGTTCAGTGGCCGACTGCCCGTCGTCTATCTGCTTGTGCTCGGGGGAGCGACGAGCCTCGCGCTCACCGCTAGCAGCGAGGATGTCGCACCAGGAGGCGACATTATCCCGGCGGTTGCCGCCGTCACCCCCGCTCCGATCAACCTACCCTCAGCCACGCTTGGGGGGACACAGTTCTGGAGCGATGAACTGGTCTATTGCGATTGGCGAATCCAGCGCAACGCCCTGACGGGCCACTATCGCCTGCTCGACGATCGCGACTATCGCCGGGCCTGGGGGACTTTCGAACAGTGCCAAGCCGAATTCGCCCGGCTGCGAAAAGAACTCTCACTGCCGAAGCTTTCAGGACGTGCCGTGATCACGCTGCACGGGCTGGGACGCTCGCGCGATTCGATGAATTTGCTGGGAACGCGTCTGGCCGCGGGAGACATCACCTGGATCAATGTCTCGTATGCCAGTTCGCGCCGCTCGCTCGATGAGCACGCCGCATCGCTCGCCCGCGTGCTCGAGGGACTGGAGGGGATCGAGCGGATCGACTTCGTGTGCCATAGCCTGGGGAATCTTGTCGTGCGGCGGTATCTGGGCGAGGCCAGTCAGGACGAGCCGCGGTGGCAGACCGATCCACGGATCAAGCGGATGGTGATGATCGGCCCACCGAACAACGGGGCGCAGCTTGCGCGGATTTTCAAGGACAACCAGTTCTTCGGCCTCGTGACCGGTCCCAGCGGCAAGCAACTGGCCACGTCGTGGGAAGAGACCGAGGCCTCGCTGGCCATTCCCGAATTCGAGTTCGGCATCATCGCGGGCGGCACGGGATTGGCCAATGGCGCGAACCCCATTGTGCCGGGCGACGACGATCTGGTCGTTGGCATCGAGGAAACGAAACTTCCCGGAGCGCACGACTTTCTGATCGTGCCGTCGCTGCACGGGCGGATGCTTCGCAGCGAAGCGGTCGCGACCCATGTCGATCGATTCCTGCGGAACGGACACTTCCGCAGCGCGGCCGAGCGCGAGCCGCTGCCGGCTAACGCCGCCGCGGAATAAAGTTCCGCAGGTACGTGTGGCTCTGTACGAGGCTCGCCATACGGGCGGCCAGCGAGCCTTCATAGGCCCGGTCTTCGACTTCGACACAGACCGGTCCGTCATAGCCGGTGTCAGTCAACGCCGAGAAGAACTGCCCCCAGTTCACATCCCCCAGGCCCGGCAGTTTTGGCGTGTGGTACTCGCTCGGATGGGCCAGGATTCCGACGTCATCGAGCCGCTCGCGATCGATCCGCACGTCCTTCGCATGGACGTGAAACAACCGGTCTTTGAACTCGCGCAACGGGCGCACGTAATCCATCTGCTGCCAGATCATGTGCGACGGATCGTAGTTCAGCCCCAGGTTCGCCGAACCGACATCGGCGAACATTCTCCGCCAGATCGCGGGACTGGTCGCCAGGTTTTTGCCGCCGGGCCACTCGTCCTTCGAAAAAAACATCGGGCAATGCTCGATGCCGATCCGGATGTTGTGACCTTCGGCAAACTTGACGAGCGGCTGCCAGACCTCAAGCATCCGCGGCCAGTTGTCGGCCACCGATTTCGTCCAGTCGCGGCCGATAAACGTGTTGACGGTCGACAGTCCGAGCTGCGCGGCGGCCTGAATCACCTTTCGCAGATGAGCCACCGCGACTTCACTTTCCTCCCCGCTTGGGGTCAATGGATTCGGATAATAGCCCAAAGCGCTGATCTGCACGCCGGCCGCCGACATCGTTTTCCGCACGGCGTCGGCCTGGGCGGAAGTAAAGTCGGTCACGTCGATATGGGTGACGCCGGCGTAGCGCCGTTCCGCCTTGCTCACGGGCCAGCACATTACTTCTATGCAGTCGTAGCCCGTTTCACCTGCGAACTGAGCCACGTCGGCCAGCGAGAGTTCCGGCAAAATCGCCGTCACAAAACCCAGTTGCATCGTGTCGTTCTCCGAGACGCAGTCTCTAGTCGTTATTGGAGCGGGCGCTTTCGCGTCTTTGTCTGCCGCCGTGAGGATCAGCTTGCGAGTTCCCTTCACCGCGGCGACGATTTATTCGCTGATCTCGTCCTGCCAATTCGGATTGGAGTGAGACCAGCTTATGGCTCGCGTTGGCCGGAAGCAATTAGTGCCGTTCCGCATTCCTCCCCCTACATAGTGGAATTTGCCGTCAACTGCGTTTATGCTGCTCCGAAATGAGCGAAGTCACTGCCATTCTCGAAGCGGCTGCTGGCGGCGATCCCCACGCTGCTGCGGAGCTCTTGCCCCTCGTTTACGAGGAACTCCGGAAGCTGGCGGCCGCGCGCCTTGCCCAGGAAAAGCCCGGGCAGACGCTGGACGCGACTGCGCTGGTCCATGAGGCCTATCTCCGCTTGGTCAACGGCGACCACCCCCAGAAGTTCAACGGCCGAGGCCATTTCTTTGCCGCAGCGGCCGAGGCCATGCGGCGGATCCTGGTGGATCAGGCCCGCCGACGAAAGGCAGCTAAACGAGGGGGAGAATGGGGACGGGAGGAATTCACGGAGTCGATCGTCGCCAACCCGCGCCCGCTCGAGGAATTGCTGGCCGTGGACGAGAACCTGAACATGACGGAAACCGCCGCAGCACTGGGGATTTCGGTCCGGTCGGCCACCGACGTCTGGGCCTATGCGCGGGCCTGGCTGCACCAGCAGTTGGGCCGCGACTGATCAAAATACCCCGATTTGGCAATTTTTCTTGCCGACTTTGTGCGTCAATTGCGCACTGGGAATAGTTCCACCTTTTCGGTGCTGAGCCATGACCGAGCGCGAAATCTTCACTGCTGCGCTGAATCAGGAGAGTCCTGAAGAGCGGGCCGCCTTCCTCGACGCGGCCTGCGGCGACGATCCTGCGCGTCGCGAGCGCGTCGAGTCGCTGCTCGCCGAGCACGAGCAGTTGGGTTCGTTCATGGAGGTGTCCGCGACCGAGGCCACCGTGGATTCGTCCCCGATGGAACCCATCGGCGCGCGGATCGGTCCCTACAAGCTGCTGCAGAAGATCGGCGAAGGGGGCTTCGGCGTCGTCTACATGGCGGAGCAGGTGGAGCCAGTCCGCCGCCGCGTCGCCCTGAAGGTGATCAAGCCCGGCATGGACACCCGGCAGGTGATCGGCCGCTTCGAGGCGGAGCGGCAAGCGCTGGCGGTGATGGACCACCCGCACATCGCCCGTGTGCTGGACGGCGGAACCACCGCCTCCGGCCGGCCGTACTTCGTCATGGAACTGGTCCGCGGCACGCCGATTACCGAGTATTGCGACGAGAACAGTCTGCCGATTCGCCAGCGGCTGGAGCTATTCGCCGCGGTTTGTCAGGCGATTCAACACGCTCATACCAAGGGGATCATCCATCGCGACATCAAGCCTTCGAATGTGCTCGTAACGCGGCAGGACGGCCAGCCGGTCGTCAAGGTGATCGACTTCGGCATCGCCAAGGCGATCGGGCAGCGGCTGACCGACAAGACGGTCTTCACCGACTTTGCCCAGATGATCGGCACGCCGCTCTACATGAGCCCCGAGCAGGCAGAGCTCTCGGGCACCGATATCGACACGCGGAGCGACATCTATTCGCTCGGCGTCCTGCTCTACGAGTTGCTGACGGGGACGACTCCCGTCAGCAAGGATCAGCTCAAGCGGGCCGCGTTCGACGAGATTCGCCGGATTATTCGCGAGGAGGAACCGCAGAAGCCCAGCACCCGGATCAGTTCGACGGAGGCAGCCCCCAGCATTGCGGCCCAGCGGCATACCGAACCGG
>JALORD010000664.1 GCA_025459145.1 Pirellulaceae bacterium
GGGATGATGGCTCCGGCAATCCGTGCCGTCTGGCGAGAGTCTGACGGCGGCGCGGGCCGCGTGGGGGATGAGCGGCAGCGGCCGGGAATATCAGGCCGCCGACCGTTTACAGCGGATTGGCAGCGGCTATACTCTTTCTTCGCGTTCCGCACACGTTTTGGGCGCACCCGTCGGCGGCATGCGGTGTCGATGACGGGCGCGGCGTCCATGTCGTTCACCTGCAGGAGGGACACCTTATGGCTTCGAATCTTCCCGATTATGTCGCCTCGGCTCAACCGGTGCCGCAGGCCAACCGCATGCCGTGGTTCAAGAGCACCGCCCAGACTTATGCTGGGATCATGCTCTGGTTCGTGTTCTGGCAGAGCGTCCCTGCCAGCGGAGCGCCGGGAGCGGCCGGCATTCTCGCCCACGGCTTGGGGACGGCGCTGCTGGGCGTGATCGTGGCGGCCTTCATCTGCCACTTCGCCAGCTATCTCGCCCCGGGCTTGATGGGCATGAAGACGGGTCTGCCGCTGGCCGTGGTGGGCACGTCGACCTACGGCGTATGGGGCGGGTTCCTGATGCCCGGCTTCTTCATGGGAGTCTTGCAGTTTGGCTGGTTGGCGGTGAACGCGTATTTCTCGGCGGTCTTGCTTGCGGGACTGGCGGAATACAAGGAAGGTAGCCCGGTCCAGCTGGGCATCGGCGTGGTCTGGGCGATCGCGGCGGCGTTCATCGGTCTGAAAGGCATCCAGTACGTCGCAAGGGTCGCGACGTACTTGCCGATCATTCCGCTGGTGATCTTGTTGATCCTCGCCGGCAAGACATTTTCGGGCGTGGGCAATTTCAAGCCAGAAATGCTGGCGGATGGGGCTGCGGCAGCTGGGCCGAGTTCGCTGGACGTGCTCCTGTTTGCGATCGCCAACATCGTCGGCTTCTTTGCCACGGCAGGCGCGGCCGGGGCCGACATTGCCTCGAGCAACCGCGATAGCAAGGACGTCCAGCTAGGCGGCCTGGCGGGCGTCGCTGGGGCGACCATCTTTACGGGCTGTCTGGCGCTGTTGATCGTGGCTGGAGCCTATGGCAGTGGGATCATGGCCGGCAAGGCCGGGACGCTCGATCCTACGAAACTGATGGACACGATCATGGGTCCGGACGTGACGAAGGTTTTCTGGCTCCTGTTGGCCATCGCCGCTTTCCCACCGGCCTGCTTCAGTTCGCTGATCGCGGCCAACAGCATGAAGAACACGCTGCCGCAGGTCAATCCGTTCATCACGGTAGGCATCGGCACCGCCGCCTCGATTGCCCTCGTCCTGTCCGGCCAAGCGGGCGATGCGGCCAAGATGTTCGGCATCATCGGCGCTTCGTTCGGCCCGATCTGCGGGGCGATGACCGCCGACTACCTGTTGGCGGGATGCCAATGGCCGGGGCCGCGCGCGGGCTTCAATCCGGCGGGCTGGCTGTCGTGGGCGGTGGGATTCGTGGTCGGAGCTTGGAATGGACTGTTTGCGCCGCTCTTGACGGACCTCGCCTCGACTTACCCCGCGCTTGCTCCGCTAGAAAAGCTTAACTTCCAAATGCCCTGCCCGCCGGTGGCGGCGATCATCGTCGGTTTCGTGCTGTACTTCGTACTGGCGAAGGCGGGTCTGACGAGCAGGCAGCTGGAAATGCCGGCAGCGAACTAGGCGGCCGCCGACGCCGCGGAGGCCGAAAGACGCCCGGCTTTTTGGAAAAGCCGGGCGTCTGCTTCTGAGCGGGCACCACGGTCGAGACCGAGCGTTCCCGCATTCTTTGGGCCATCGTTCGATTTCGCCCAATCTCGCCATTCTCCTTGATCGTTCGTTCTTGCGCCTCTTCGCCCTGCCGACTCGCACTCGGATTCCCTGGAATTCGGCAGCCTTTCCGAGTGTCCCGCCCCGGATGGTGACGTGTTCCGCTGTGCTAATGTGAGCCTGCACAGACTGTGGCGGCTGTGCGGCTCGATCTTGGACGTCGGGCGGCGCAGCCGCTGCTGCTGTCAGGATTGGCATGGACGGTGGCCGATAGGTAGGTTAATCTGAAGCGATTCTGTTTTCCGATCTGCAAGCGGCAGGCACTCATGAAGCGATCTTTTTTCTTCTCCCGCTACTCGTTGTTGATCATCTGCATCATTTGCTTCTTGGGTCCGTTTGCCCTTCGCGGAGCCCGGATGTCGATGCAGCGAATGACGAACCGCGTCAAGGACTGGCTGCCGTCCGACTTTGCCGAAACGGCTGATTTGGAGTGGTTCGGCCGGCACTTCATGGGCGAGCAATTCGTCATCGTCACTTGGCCCGGCTGCACGGCCGACGATCCGCGCTACCAGAAGCTGGTGGACCGCATTCAGCACCAGATTGCGCCGCCCGAACACCACGACGCGAGTCCCGAGGCGGCAAAGCTGGCGGAGATCGAACGCAAGCCGTTTGCGGAGCTGACGCCCGACGAACGTCTGATGCTCGACCGCCAGCGGGCTGGCGAACTGGCGGACCAACTCGGCCTGTGTACGGTCGGCGACTACTTCGAGAACTGGGGCCAGCGG
>JALORD010000665.1 GCA_025459145.1 Pirellulaceae bacterium
ATTAGCCCCTACGACGGCGCTGCCGGCGAATCTCCGCAGGCTCAAGCAGCTTGAGGACTCGGTCCTCTCCGAGGCGATCGAGCTCACCTCCGACGGCGGCACACTCAAGGTCAACGTCGTCGTCGACGGCAAACACCAGCAGGAAATGGTCGTCGACTCCGGAGCGAGCCTGATCAGTCTCCCACTGGCGGTGGCCGCCAAGTTCGGCCTGCGGCCGACGAGCAAGGACGAAGAAATCATCTTGCAACTGGCCGACGGCCGAATCCGCGGCCACAAAATGACGATCCCCTCGGTCCGCGTCGGCAAGTTCACCGTCGAAATGGTCGAGTGCGCCGTCCTCGGCGAAGAAGCGATCAATGCCGAACCGCTCCTCGGGATGAGCTCTCTCGAAAATTTCAAGTTCGAGATCGATGCAGGGTCGCGGAAGCTGACGATGGTGAAGGTGGGCGAGTGATCGGTTCGTTGCGTTTCAACCTCCACAGCAAGTTTGCGTCATAAGGTTATCGCATGTCGCTCGCCGTGGGTGCTGTGAACTGGGATCTTCGCCACTGGTGATATTCCTCGGCGGAAGATGGTCTGCCAGCAATTTGTAGGGTTATAAACAGGTAGATGAGGAGAACAGCCCAGTTCCACACGCGAACTGGCCCGCGCTGCATGGCGATTTGAATCAGGGCGAGCGCGAGGCTGATGCCGATCAGTCCCGCCTTGAGCGGAAGTGGGATGTACTGAAACCAATCGGCCAGAATCAGCCAGTATACGATGGGCCAGCCCAGGAAAAGCAACAGCGTCGCTCTTTGGAGAACCATTGCCGAGCCGGACGACGGGGATTCGGATATTGATTGGTTCGGCGATTGATAGGCATTCAGGGTACGCATTTGCGTCGCCGCTATTTTGCAACTTTTCGAAGTGTCCGCAGAGCGCGGCCGATGATGTAAGCAGTCTCAGGCGTCCGCGACTGCTTCTGCCAGCGGCGGCAGACGTTTTCGACCCAGGCGGGCTGCGATTTACTCGCGTCGTTGAGCCAGTTGCCGACGCTGTCGCGGACGTACTTGGCACGGTCGCTAGCCAGCGGATCGAGAATCGGCAGGGCCAGCTCCGGCTCCGCCTTCAGAGCCGTCAGGTGATTGCACCACACGCCGCACGGCCGGGTCGCTTCGCTGGCAAAGCGGCGGATCCCCTCGTGCGGATCGAGCGACCAGTCGGCCAGTATGTCAATCGCCGGCAATAATTCCCGCTCGATCGCCGGCCGCACGCCCATCCAGGCAATCTCGCGCACGCCGAAATGTGGATCGGCCGCCAGCGGGCGAATCGCCGACAGCCGCTGGTCGAGCGACAGATCGGGCTGCGTGCCGACGACGAAGGCGAGCCAACTCCGCACGATGTCGGACCGGTGGGCCAAGAGCCGCTGAAACGCGGAGCGAGGCGAGCTCCGAACGTCTATATGCTCGGCCAGAACCAGTCCAATTGCGCGGGTCTGCTGCATGGCGGTCGGCTTGGCGAGCGCGTCGACGGCGGCTCGGGCGGCGGCAATGTGTTTGTCGAGGCCAACCGTGGGAAAGACCGCCGCGGCCAGCTTCCGCTGATCGCAGGCCAGCCACTCGACCAGGTTGCGCGAATCGGTCTCGCCGCGGTTGAGGGCCGCGAGCACATCGCGCGGAATCTCCGCCATCCGGCGAGCCGGTTTGCGCTGGTCGAGCGAGTCGTTCGAGGGCTTCATGGATAGTTGGCGGAAAGCAATGGACTCTCACGGTATCCCAGCTCGTCCGACCTACGACTCCAGCATTTCCGCAATCTTCACGACCGTATTCCAATTGCGGCCCGTCCCCAGGATGCCGAGGTGCTGTTCGATCAGCTTGCCGGTCAGCTTCGAGCGGCCGATCCCGTCGGGATAGACAATATAAAGCTGTTTGCCGGCGGCGGCGATCGTCTCGCGACCGCGAATTGCCGCCTGGAGCGCCGCGACCCGCTCGCGAGCCGCCGCTCCCTTCAGGCACATTACGACCAGATGCCCTGGGTCTTTCTCGGCCGCTTCGGGAAACGGATTGTCCGCGACGATCGCCTGCCACTCGGCCGCCGTGCGGACGAAGTAGTTGATCTCGAGCTGCAGCCGCGCTCGCGACGCCTGCTCGAACTCGCCTTCCAGCTTCGCGGCTGATTTTTTCGCGGCGTCAAAGACCACATTGCCGCTCTGCAGAATTGTTCGCGGCTCGGACGTTCCCAGTTCGGTCAGCAGGTTCCGCAGCTCCGCCATCGAGACAAGATTGTGTCCCGCGACGTTGATGGCACGCAGCAAAGCGACGAAGCGAGGCATCCTGACGATTCTCTCTCGGGCGGGCTATCCCTGGAGAACATTAAACAGGTCGCTGTGTTTTCCGCAGGAACGGAAAGCACAGCCACCCCTCTACATCCCACCCGCCTGAGTCACCTTGGCGGTGGTCGGCTCGGTAGCTGGCGTTTGGGCGTCGTTCACGTACACATCGACCTGTTGCCCCACGAACATCCGCGGCCCCACTTCGGCCGCTTCGTAGA
>JALORD010000666.1 GCA_025459145.1 Pirellulaceae bacterium
TATTCCGCATCCCTGGACGCGGAGCGTCAACGGCATCTGCTTCTTGGAGACGCCGCCGGAACTGCTCGAAACCCGTAGGGTGGGCTCCGCCCACCAACAACCAGACGCCGATGGCAAACAGACCTTGGTGGGCACAGTCCACCCTACGTTTGGACCGCTTGAAGGGCATCTCGTCGGCTGCGAGTACGACACGCGGGCGCTCATCCGGATGTCGCTGCAAAAGGTCGGCGACACGTTTCAAGGAGCCGCGTATCCGCTGAGCATTCCGCCGGACAACGTCGAGGACGGTCTGCTGGGTCCGATTGTCTGCGCCGTCTCGCCGAAGGGCGAACTGTATGTGGGCAACATTCGCGATAGCGGCTGGGGAGCGGGGAACAACGTCGGAGACATTGTGCGGATCAAGATCGAGCCGGAGCAGCTCCCCTGCGGGATCGCCGAAGTGCGGGCCACGAGCGACGGCTTCACGATCGACTTCTTCCGCCCGGTCGATCGCGCGAAAGCACTCGACGCGGCCAACTATTCGATCGCCAGCTATCGCCGCGAATCGACGCCGGCCTACGGCGGGCCGAATCTCGACCGGCGGAGCGAGAAGATCAAGTCGCTCGAGCTTTCGGAGGACGGCCAGCGAGTAACGATGAAGCTCGCCGACCTGCGGGCTGGGTTCCTCTACGAGTTCCAGCTCAAGCCGCTCACCCGCGGCAAGGAACTGTTCCATCCGGCCGAAGCCCACTACACGCTGAACCGGATTCCGTAGCCAAGTTTCGTCGGCCAGCGAGCCGCGCGCCATGTCCGACCATCCGCCCTCAGATCGACGCGAGCCAGCCCGCCCCTGGCTCACATCGTCCGATCAACGGGTGGCAGCGATTCTCTTGGTTGCGGCCCTCGTCGGGATGGGGATCTACGGGGTTTGGCAAGGGCGGCTGCGGGGCCGGATGATCGAGATCGACGAGGCTCCCCCGGTCGAAATCGTCTTTAAAGTCGACATCAACTCCGCTCCGTGGCCAGAGCTGGCGTTATTGCCGCGGATTGGCGAAGTTCTGGCCAAGCGGATTATCGCCGACCGCGAGGCGAACGGTCCATTTCGCGATTTGGACGATCTGCAGCGAGTCCGCGGCATCGGTCCCCGGACGCTCGAAGAGATGCGGCCGTATCTGGTGCCGCTGGCGGATATTGAAGCGACAGCCGGCGATGCTGGCTCCGGTGGAGAGGGGCGAGTAAACTGACGCGGACGGACGGCGTCACGAGGTCGACACGGAAGCGGAGGGAGCGTCGCGGATTTTCGGGCACAGCGCTTATTGGTGGGCGCAGTGCTCCTTTGCGGACACAGTGCTTATTGGCGAGCACAGCGGGGGGTGTCGCGTGAAAGAACCTTGGTATTGCGGCGTGAATGGGGAACAGTACGGACCCTACACGTGGGACCAGATGCTCGCGATGGCGGCCGAGGGGCGGCTGGTGCCGGAAACGTACGTCCGCCGCGAGTCGGACCGCCAGTGGTACTCGGCCGCCCAAGTGCCCGGTCTCTTGGGGCGAAAGGGACCGGTCGCGGCGGCTGCGGTGCCTGCCTCCGCCAGCAGTTCAGCGATCGGGATCAGCGCGCGGCCAGCATCAGCGAGCAGCAGTTCGATTTCGGCCGGACCCGCGGCCCGAAATCCGCCGAGTGTGCCAGTAGGGACAGTACCCGTTAGGACAGCGCCAGTAGGTACCGTGCCTGTCGGAACCGCAGTGGCGCAGGCGCCGGCCACAAGCGAGCCTCCGGCGATCGTAGTTACGCCACCGAAGACTGCCCTGCAGGCGGGAGCCACTTCACCTGCGATGTCAGCCCAGTCCACAGCCGATCCATCCGCCGATGTTGCGAGTCAGCCCAAGAGTCCCTGGCTGCTGGCGGGCATATTGGCCGGCACCGCGCTGGTGATTCTGGTGCTCGGGGCGGGGATTGTGGCGGCCGTCTGGTGGCAGCGCGACGACGCTCCCCTGGCCAGCGCCCAGGGCGCGACCGACGAAGTACCCGACGAAGTACTCGCACCCGGCGAGGAAGCGAATCCGGCGGGGCAACAGGCCGCAGCCGTGGAGCCCAATACAGCCCAGGCTAGCGAGGCGACGGAGCCATCCCGCTCACCGACACTCAGCAGCCGGGATTTGGCCGCTGCGAAGAAAACGATTGCGCAACAAGGGCGGTGGACCGACGCGCAGCGCTTCGGCCGCTATCGGGCCGGCAAGGTCGACTTGCTCCTCGTCGGCATCTGGCTGGCCGCGGACGAAGCGGGGACCTGGGTGGAGCCGGCGCTTCCCGATCGGGCGAGTTCCGCCGCCGGTGGAGCGGGTGGGGCGAAGTACGTCTTCGTCGAACTGCGACTCTTTAACAGTGGCATGGTACCGCAGAAGTTCGTCAGTTGGAACGAAGCCAGTCCGGCGGACGTGGTACTGGCCCATGAGGACGGCACGATCCTGCCGCTGGTGCCTGCCACGGAAACTCCGGACGCCCGCCGACTCTCGGAGACCCGCATCCTGCCGGGGGAGGCA
>JALORD010000667.1 GCA_025459145.1 Pirellulaceae bacterium
CCCGCGGCGCTGCCGCCCCCCCCGCCGCTCCCACCGGACAGGTTCAGTGGGTCGATGCGCAAACCTTTGCCGCCAGCGGCGCAGCCGACACCGCCTGGCCGCCGTCGTCCACCGCGACCGCCGCTCAGCCGAACAACGTTGATCGCAGGTAACTTTTCCTATGAATCGCACCACAAACTTGCGCACGAAGAACTGGCGCACGAACAGTTGGCGGCTCCTGGTCCTGGCGGTGATTTCCGTCACGGCGGGGAGCGGGGCGACGGATGTTCGTGAGTCGAATGTCGAACCGCATTTTGTGAAATCGCGGGCGAGTGCGTGTCCGTGCATCACGACGAGGATTCAGCCGGCAGTGTATCTGGCGGGGCCCTCCGCGCCGTTGGCAACGACTGGCACAGCCTTCACCGATTGGGCCTTCACCGCGACGAGCTCCATTCAGCTCTGCCAGGGGATCGAGCCGCTTCCCGGTCCGCAGCCGATGGGCCAGCCACCGATAAACGCTGTTCAGTCGGGCGGTCACTGGTGCGGCAATGCCTGCCAGCGGCCGATCAGCGGCGTCGATTGCCTGTCGGGCAACGGCTGTGGCGAACCGCACTGGAACACCTGGGGGCCGATTCCCTGGCAAGCGTTCGCCCAAGGGGAGTACGTCGGCCCGGCTCGCGGACCGCATGTGCCCGAGTATCACGTCCGCGTCGACGACCTGATCGAGTTCATCTACGTGCTGACGCGGGAAGAACTCGACCAGAAGTATCTCCTGGAGGTCGGCGACGTCATTCGGATCAAATCGCTGATCGATCCCAATCTCGACCGCGAAGTGACGATCCAACCGGATGGCACGATCGACGCGCTCCTCCTGGGGCAGGTCCGTGTCGTGCGGCTCTCGTCCGACGAAATCACCAAATTGCTCAACGAGCAGTACAAGAAGTTCTACAAGATGACGGACATCAACGTCACGCGCGTCAAAACGCAAACGCGCCTTGAGGATTTGCGAGCCGCCGTCGACAGCCGCTTCTTCTCGGGCGGCCAGGGGAAGCAAGTCCGCGTCACTCCCGAGGGAACAATCTCGCTGCCGCTGATTGGCGCCGTCCCGGCCCAAGGCCTCACGCTCGATGAGCTTAAGCGCGAGGTCGACGCCCGGTATCGCGAAGTGGTCGCAGGCCTCGAAGTTTCGCCGATCCTGGCCCAGCGGGCGCCTCGTTATATCTACGTCGTGGGCGAAGTTCGCAATCCGGGCCGCTACGACCTGCAGGGGCCGACCACCGCCATGCAGTCGATTGCCCTGGCCGGCGGCTGGAACAACGGCGGCAACCTGCGGCAAATCGTCGTCTTCCGCCGGGCCGAGGATTGGCGGCTGCTCGCTACTAAGCTCGACATCCGCGGGGCCTTGTACGGCGAACGCCCGCAGCCGGCCGATGAGATCTGGCTCCGGGACAGCGATATCGTGGCGGTCCCCAAGTCGTCGATCCAGCGGGTCGACGACGTCCTGGAATTGGTCTTTACGCGCGGCGTCTATCGGGCCTTCCCGATCAGTTTTGGATATCAGTTCCTCTCGGGGGGATCGACGGTCATCACAAACTAGCGCACTCGCTCGCCAGAGTGTTGCCAGCGCCGGCGGATGCCCCGATTTCGTCCTTGACCCGTTGGCCCGCCACTCGCTATATACAGCCGCCAGCGGAAAGGATTCTGTCGCTGCGAGTTTTGGACGCGTCGGCAGGTGGATCACGCGTCCCTCATTCGTGGAAGCAGCGTGCTGTGCCGAAGCACTGGGCGAACAACCTCGCGGCTGTTGTCTTCCTGGCCATGGCATGGGCTGGGCTCGCCGGTTGGTCGCCCATCGCTCAGGGTCAAACCGGCTGGCCCGACGAACAGCGTGCCGGGCCGTTTCTTTGCCACGCCGACTTTTCGCTCGCCGAGCAAAAGCCGCTCCTCGCGGAACTAGCCGTCGTCGAGGACGACCTGCGCAAGACGTTAGGCACGCCGGCTGTCAGCGAGCCGATCCACCTGTTCCTGTTTCAGTCGAAACAGTCGTATCAGGGATACATGCAGCAGTACTTCCCGCGAGTTCCGTATCGCCGGGCGCTGTACATCAAGGCCCGTGGCCCAGGGATGGTGTTTGCCTTTCGCGGCGACGAGTTCGCCGTCGACGTGCGGCACGAAACGACGCACGCCCTGCTGCATGCCTGGCTTCGCGATGTGCCGCTCTGGCTCGACGAGGGACTCGCCGAATACTTCGAAGTGCCGCACGACCAGCGGGCCGGGCACAACCCGCACCTCGCCACAACCCGGGCGCTCGTCGGCACGGGCGAACATCCGCGGCTGGAGGAACTTGAGCAGCTGCAATCGATCGACAACATGGGGCGCGACGAATATCGCGACGCCTGGGCCTGGGTCCACTTCATGCTGCACGGCCCGGCCGAAGCCCACGAAGAGCTGCTCAGCTACCTGGGCGAACTGAAAGAAGGCTCACCCGCCGAACCCCTCAGCCGCCGCCTCCGCCGCCGGATGCCGGACTTGAACCG
>JALORD010000194.1 GCA_025459145.1 Pirellulaceae bacterium
GGCCAGTGGTTCCGGCCGTCGGTCGACTCCTGCGTGCCGATCTGCGGCGTCCGGCCGAATTCCCCCATCGCGAGCACCAGGCAATCGTTGATCAGCCCCCGCTCGGTCAGGTCGGCGACGAGCGTCGTCAGCAGGTGGTCGAACACGGGCAGCAGCGGCCGGAGTCCGTTCCAAATGCCGCCATAGGGCGGGATGTTGTCGCCGTGCGTGTCCCAGGTGCCGCTCGCCCCGTGGTTCGAGAGGTCAATTGTGACGAAGCTTACCCCCGCTTCGACCAGCCGGCGGGCGGTCAGGGCCTGCCGGGCCCAGTTGTGCTCGCCATAGCGGGCGATTGTCTCGGCCGGCTCGCGCGACAGGTCGAACGCCTCGCGAGCTCGCGGGCCGGTGACCATCTCGACCGCCTGCCGCGTGAAGTGATCGAGCGACTCCATCGAGCCCGACTGGTCGAGCCCGCTCTGCATTCGGTCGAACTGCGCGAGCAATTCGCGCCGCGAGCGGATCCGGTCGCCGTCGAGCGCGCCGCTGCCGGCGAGCAGCTTGTCGACGTTCGTCGCCACGAACGGATCGTGCTGCTTCCCCGCATCGCCGGCAAATGCCACGTGTGACCGGCTTTGCATGTTGAGGACGACGTACGCTGGAAGACCCGGACTGCTTCCGCCCCGTTCGCGAGCCACGAGGCTGGCCAGGGCCGGATAGTGCGGCGATTCGGGATTGATCCGCGGCTCTGCCTCGCGGTTGGCGGTCTGCATCACCATGTTCGGCTCATGGTTGCTCTTCCGGCAATCGACCGAGCGGAGGATCGTCATCTGGTCGAGCATCGCGGCCTGCTTGGGCAGGAACTCGCACAGCCGAACGCCGGGAAGCTTCGTGGCGATCGTGCTAAACGGGCCGCGGATTTCCGGCGGGGCGTCCGGCTTCACATCCCAGGTGTCGATGTGGCTCGGGCCACCGGTCATCCAGATCAGGATCATCGACTTGCGGCGGAGCGGCTTGCCGGCTGCCGCGGCCCGCTCATTCATCGCCAAGAGCCCCGGCAGCGAAAGTCCCCCGATGCCGGCGATTCCCGCCTTGAGCGTGCTCCGGCGAGTGACAAGGCGAACGCCTTCGCCCTCGCGCGCATTAAAGTGCGTGAAGGCGTGGTCGCGGGTGTGCTGAAGGGGCTGACAGCCGGGCATGGGGAGCCTCGCTGAGAAGTGCGGTCCGAGAAACCTATCGCAGCGGTGCGCCCGCGGCAATGCAAATCGGGGCAGGGGAGGGGGGCGGTTCTCAGGTAGCATCTCGGCGGGCGAATAGGCGACCATCTGCGAGTCAGTCCTCGCCCGGCAGGTGTAGCCTACTTTCGCGTGGCGACGACGACGCGGAGTTCCTGGAATGGCACGGGGTAGACGTCGTCGTGTACGGCGACTTTGAAGCCGTGCGATTCCAGGAGCCGGGCGACATCCGGCAGCAAAAACGTCAGGTAGAACATCACAAACGGCGGGCGGACGAGCAGGTTGCGAATGTGCATCGCGCCGTTGAAGGCGCGCGAGAGGAGATAGCGCCGCGACCACCAGGGCGGCATCGTGCTCGTGACGAACGCGAACCGGCCGCCGGGGCGGAGGGCTGCGTGTATTCGCTGGACAAACCGCGGTTCATCGCGCTTCAGGATGTGGCCAAGTGAACCGACGGTGATCGCCAGATCGAACTCTCGGTCGAACGTCATGTCGAGGACGTTGGCGTGGAGCAGTTCGACTGGGGTGGCAGAAACCGAGGTCGTTAGCCGGCTGCGAGCCACGTCGAGCATTCCCTGGCTGAAGTCGATTCCCACGACCCGGCGGCGGCAGAGTGTCTGCAGGAGGGGAATTGCCGCGCCAGTGCCGCAGCAGAGGTCGAGGCCGTCGTCGACCGATTGGGGTGGCCCCAAACAGCGGGCCAGCCCCTCGATCACAAAGTCCGGGGTGCGAAACGGTGTGACGTCGAACTTGGGCGCCAGGAGGTCGTAGCCCCGCTCGGTCGAGCTGAGGCATTGCTGAGCCAGTTCCCAGAACGTCGGACCCTGGGGATGAAACATGGGTCCTCTTTGGTTGCGTCCTCGCGCACGGCCGGCGAGGCAGGAGCCTCGCGGTCGTTTCATCCCAGGGAGACCCTGGGAAGGTGTAGCGCCGACTCCCGACCTCTGTCCACTGTGCCCTGTCCCCTTCCGCTACGCCGAGAGCTTCTCGCGGACCCGCTCGAGCAGCTTCTTCGTTGCCAGAATTCCCTCGGGCTCGCTCAGCTTGCTCCCCTCGTACTCAATGCCGCAATAGCCGTGATAGCCGTGCTTCAGAACGATCTCCATCATCTTCACAAAGTCGGTGCGGGTTTCGTTCCCTTCGGCATCGAAGTCGTGGCTCTTGGCGCTGACCGCCTTGGCAAACGGCATCAGCTCGTCGACCCCCTTGTAGCGGTCGTACTCTTCGGTGTTGCTGACGCGGAAGTTGCCGAAGTCGGGGAGCGTGCCGCAGTTCTTCTTGTCGACGAGCTTCATCACGCCGGCGAGCCACGTGCCGTTGCTCGACAGGCCGCCGTGGTTTTCGACGATGACGTTCAGACCGTGCGGCGCGGCGAATTCGGAGAGCCGGCGGAGTCCGTCGGCGGCCAGCTTTTGCTGCTCTTCGAACGACAGCCGGCCATTCGAAGCGGCGTTGACGCGAATCGAGTGGCAGCCAAGTTCCTTCGCTGCTTCGACCCACTTGTAGTGGTTCTCGACCGCTTTGGTCCGCTTGGCGTCGTCCGAGTCGCCGAGGTTCCCCTCGCCATCACACATGATGAGGAGCGTTTTCACGCCCAGGTCGTCGGCTCGCTTCTTGAGTTCTGCAACATAGGCTTTGTCCTGGGCCTTGTCCTTCCAGAACTGGTTGACGTACTCGATGGCGTCAATGCCATACTCTTCCTTGGTGACTTTGGCGAAGTCCTTGTTGTCGAGCTTGCCGCCATTGATCGTCCGGTGCAGCGACCACTGGGCCAGCGATATTTCGAAGAGCGGCTTTTTGGCCTCTTGAGCGCTGCTCAGGCGGGGCAGGGCGGCTAGCGCGGCGGTGGCTGAGGCGGCGGCGAGGAATTGGCGACGCGACGAGGTAGTCTGGAGCATGGCGGTGTTCATGAATGGATGGGGGAGGGGGCGACTTAAGTCGACAGAAATAGCAGCCTGTAATATAGTCAGCCGGCGGACGCAATGTGGGCTGCTCAGGCCTCTGAGCAGCCGGATCGGCATGAAAGCGGCGCGTCCTCGCGCGGGGCTGGTCGCCGACAGGCGTCAGCGCCCCACATTGGGGCGACGCGCCTACTTGGGCAGCACGACGACCAGCCGCGGGTTGGCCTGGGCCGCCGAGGCCAGAATGTCGAGATACGTCAGCCGGTGGTCGCTGCCGTTGCCGAATGGCAGATCGGGATGCACCAGGGCAATCGGCCGCTCGCCGTCGAGCCACGACAGGTCGCGAAGGCACTCCTCGAGCGCGTCCCAGTTGTGGCCAAAGTAGCCCGGAAAGCGGAGCTTGTCGGCCAGGATTGCCAGCAGCTTGGCCTTGCTGCGGATGCCCCGCGGGAGCCGGACGACTTGCAGCGCCGCATCGCAAAACTCCGCCGGCTGTTCGACCAGCCGGAAGGGGAGGGGAGGGGAGGGGGGCATGTCGCCTCCCGCCGATATTCCCGACGTGCGAGGGGCAGAGGATTCACTCATGGTGGAAGTGCAAAGTGTTTTTGGCGTGTTCGCCGAATCGTGAACGAACGGGAAATGGCCAAATCCCAAATTCCAATGACCAATGAAAAGTGACAAGTGACCAGATAGATCAATCGTGGTTCAATCGCGGCTCATTCCGGCCGATCGATGCGGCGAAATGTTTTGTAATGATCGGGCGTGTAATAGGTTTCGCCTTCCTCGCCGATCACGATTCGTTGCGGGCCCGGCGAGGGCAACAACTCTTCGGTCGGATGGACGTACTCGCGGTAGTAGCCGGCCGGTTTGCGTGGGAGCCGCCGCTCGCGGTTTTGAAATGTCGCGCCGTCGTTGGGAAACCGGAGTTGCTTGCCCGCCTCGATCCGGGCGAGCGTCGGGCCGATGTCGACGTCTCCCTCGTAGATCAGCTTTCGATCGAGATCGTGAATCTTCTGATTGGCGATGATCGTCGCGCTGCGGTCGACCGGCGCTCGCTCCTCGGCCGCGGCGGGCGGAGTTCGGGAGGTACTGCGCGGTGCGGGAGCTGAATTGTCGACGACGGCGCGATCTTCGGAGGCACGATCGTCGATCGTGCGATTGTCGGCCACATCGCTTGTCGCTGCTGGCGGCGCGACCTCCGCCACCTGGTCGTCGGCGGGCTGCTGCTCGGCGTCTTGAACGTCGGCCGGCGCAGGCCGGTCGTTTTTGGCCCCTTCGTCGCGGCGCGACAGGTAGACGCCAATCGCCACGATGACCAGAACAAGGACCAGTCGAATCCAACCCATGGGTCGTCCGCTCCGGCCGCCGGCAGAATTTCGCGCAAGACTCATGGGCGTTGTGATCGTGGCGAGGAAGCAGCAGGGCAGGGGAGGGGCGCGGCTCGTGCCACGACTGGGAACGCACGACAAGTCGCCGGCCCAAGCTATCGTAACGACTCCGGCGCACCGCCGCGCGTTCTGGTTGACCTTGTCGCGAAAAACCATCCATAATGGGGGTCTTCGTCAGTCATTCGCTTGTCGCTCAGCGCGTCCCTGCGGGAGTTCTCTCCGTGTCATCTCCGAATCGCCCGAACCCCAAACCTGTACCGGTCGCACGGGTGATCAAGCCTGGATCAGCCCCGGCTGCGGCGCCTCCGCCGCTGCCGCAAGGTCGCCAGCCGGCACCGCACATACCGAAACCGGCGCCGGTCCCCACGGTGGAGCCCACCTCCGCGGCGCCATTTCCTGCGATTAGCGTGCCGGCCAGCAAACCCAAGTCGGCCGCTTACAAGCGTCGGGCCAATCACGGGCCCGTGATCATCGCGGTCGCGGCGACCGCCGCGGCGATCGTCGCTCTGGCCGGAGGGGGCGCGTACCTGGCGACATTGCCCGCAGGGGGCGACAAGCCGGTCGCGAAGAAATCGGCTGAAAGCGAAACCGCGGAGCGAGACACAGCAGAGCGCCGCTCGCAGACGCAGAACGCGCGTCCGCCAGCCGTCGCACGAAACGGGCAGAGCAGCACGGCGGCAGATCACGCCCCAGCCGCAAGCGACACGTCGTCGAGCGAATTCCAGTTCCAGCCGCAGTACGTCGACAAGGCGCCTGGCGAGTCGACCGAGGGTCCGGTTCCGGCCGCGACAGCCGTCGCCGCCAGTTTGCCGAGCAATCCAACGCCCACGACACCGCCACCTTCGCCTCCCGCGCCGCCGACCGAGCCGGCTGTTACCACGCCCTCGCCGCCGGCCGTCGATCCGTTTGTCGCCGGCGTGGTCGATCTGTACGAAAGCAAGCTGCTGCTCGTGAAGAAAGAGTATCCGCTCGTACGGAAGGTATTCGCCGACCAGTTTGCGCGCACCCACGAGGCGGAGATTCGTGCGGCACTGGGAGACGAATACGACGCGTTGGCCGCCTGGTTCGACGAACATCCGGCGGTCCGCGAGGAACTGTATAACGCGATCGATCCCGCTGCCGACAAGATTCCCGAGGTGATGCGGATCTTCAATGAGCTGCGGAAGGAGTTTCCCGACAAGATCGCGCCGTACGGCAACCTCGCAATCGCGACTTCGATCGTGTGGGACGATCCGCGACGCGGCGTGTACGACTATCGGCATCATGCCGAGCGATGCAAATCGACGATGCCCGAAGGCTTGCTCGAAGCGGTCGACAACTTTCGGTATCTGGTCGCCGCGGAACCGGTGATGCAGGGTCGGATTCAGTACGTCCCGTGGGAATTCCTGGTGCATGTCGTGAACCACCGCACTCCGGCCCAGGAGCGGCAGTGGGCCCTGCAGGGCTTTTTGCCGAAGCGAGTGATGTTCGGCAAGTGCTATAGCGACGTGCCTTATGACAACGCGATGCTCGAAAGCCAATCGGCCGTCGCGCGGATGAATAACAAGCCGTATACGCTGCCGAACTTGCTTACGTTTGGCGGCGTATGTGCGATGCAGGCCGATTTTTCCTCGCGGGTCGGTAAGAGTCTCGGTGTGGCGGCCGAGTATGTCCGGGGTGAAGCCGCCGGCGGCGAAGGGCACGCCTGGGTGATGTGGGTCGAGCTGAAGCAGGCGACGCCCACCGGGCTCATCTTCACGCTCGAATCGCACGGCCGCTATCGGGGCGACAAGTACTATGTCGGCACGCTCGACGATCCGCAGACCGGCGGTGAAATGACCGATCGCGAGTTGGAATTGCGGCTGCATACCGTTGGCCTCGACGCCCTCGCCAAGCGACAAGCCGAACTCGTCATGAAGGCGTACCCGATCGTCCGCGACCAGGAGCAGCTCGATGTGCCGGCGCAGCTCGCCATGCTGACCGACGCGATCAACCTCTCGCCGGGCTGCGAAGCGGCGTGGCTCGAGGTCGCGCGGCTCGCCCGCGAGTCGAGCGGCAAGAAGGAACTGACCAAGCTGTTCCAGCCCCTCTTCGAACGGCTGTTCGTCACGTTCGCGCGAATGCCCGATTTTACGTGGCGCGTGTTCGACGATCTGGTGGCGTTCCAGGCCGATCCGAAACAGCGCGACGCATTATTCGCCCGGCTGGTGCTGATGTACGAAGTCGCCGGACGGCCGGATCTCGCCTGCGAAGCGCGGCTCCGGCTGACCGACTATCTGGTCGAACAAGACAAGACGATCGAGGCGCTGCGGGGACTGGCGTTCACCGTGAAGAAGTTTCCCGACGAAGGACGGTATGTGCCGAAGATGCTCGACCGGATCGATTCCATCTGTGCTGAAGCGGCGCTGCCGGATGCCGACAAACACCTGGTGACGTTTTACACGGAGTTTCTACCGATGATCCCGCAACTGCGCGGCGATCGGCCGAGCCCGTACTGTATCGAGACCTACGAACGGGCGATCGCCCTGTTCCAGGCTCGCGGACAGCCGCAACTCGCGCAGCTCCTACAGATTGAGCTGGCCAACGTCAAAGCGGGCATCAGCCGTCAGAAGAAGGCGTAGCGATAAGAAAGTCCCAATGACCAAGTCACACTGTTCAGTGGGATCACTCGGTATTGGTCATAAGTGCGAGGTCATTGGCGCTTCGGCTTGACCAGCCGGGAAGGGCAGGGGAGGGGGCGAATTTCCCGCCCCGGCGCCACGCGGATCACCGCTGCAACGTCGCTTCACCGCCCCCCGCGGGAAGCGTTGCCGGCTGCACCCCCGCCATCCGCAGGGCGTCGTCGAACACTTGGCGCGCCGTTTTCTGGCCGAACTTTGCTTCGTAGCCCAGCCGGTCCATCAGCATCGGGTCGCCGACCGCCAGAAACGCCAGCAATCCCACGGTCAGGTACACGGTGAAGTTGGCACTGCGATTCGAGCCCCAGAACTTAAGCGCCGTGCCGAACGACTTCTTGATGTTCAGTCGGCCGCTGCGAACACGGACGCTCCAGAATTCGTCGAGCAAGAGGTGCGAGAAGAACCCGAGCGACACCGCACACGACTTGTACGTTCGAATCGCGATATCCTGACCGGCCACAATCAAGAACGCCAGGAGCCCGACGGCAATGCAGGCCGGGATGCTGTGCCACATGCCTCGATGCACCGTGTAGCGTTTGAAAACTTCGGCAACCCCCAGTCGGACGGCCGCGTAGATGCCGGCGGTCGCCAGGACCATCATCTCGCGCGACCAGCCAAAGTTTTCGAACCGCTCGAGCATGAGCATCGGAATGACAGCCGCGGCGAAGCAGCTCATTTCCTGGACCGGCCGGCCCGAATCGCTGTCGAGATCGGGGAGCATCCCAGAAACGCTGCAGAGGCCGCCCGCGAGGATGGCCGTTTCGACCGGCGCGCCCGACTGCCAGCCCCAGAGGCCGTAGCCGATGCCGGTGATCGTGCTGAAGGTGATGTGCGTCTTGAAGTCGGCCATGGCTAGCACTCCGTTGCTGTCACTGCGGATGCGGCACTGTTGATTTAGCTCTGCCCCGCACGGCAGATGCATCTGTAGCGCGCATTCACTGCCAGTCCGCGGGCGGCACTCCCCTGCCTTCCCCTGCTGCGCTTTGGTACTGGCCGGCGAAGCGTACCGATCGCCGCGCGCCGTTCCAAGATCAATTGGCTGCGATCAATCGGTTGCTATTCGCCTCGCGCGGCGAGCGGGATATACTCCGCCAGCCGATGGAAGGCTGATTTATTTGGAAAGCTGCATGCTGCGGCCCCGGCGTTGGCTGCCGGCATCGCCAGCACGTCCGCATCCACTTGAGGGAGCAACGTTGATGCAAGGCTATGATCTGCTCATGCTCGTCGTCCTGGTGGCGGCGGTCATTTGGGGAGCATGGAAAGGATTCGCCTGGCAGGTCGCCTCGCTGGGCTCGATGATCGCCAGCTACATCGTCGCGCTCACGTTTCGCCAGCAGCTCGCGCAGCACATCAACGCCACGCCGCCCTGGAACATGTTCCTGGCGATGCTCATCCTGTTCCTGGGAACGTCGCTCGTGGTGTGGCTCGGCTTCAACCTGATCGCCGAAGGGATTGAGAAGGTTAAGCTCAAGGAATTCGACCGCCAGATCGGCGCGCTGTTCGGCCTCGCCAAGGGCGTGCTCTTGTGTGTCTTGATCACGCTGTTCGGCGTGACGCTGCTCAGCGATCCGCAGCGGCAGGCGATCTGCAGCTCGCGCTCGGGCTACTACATCGCGATCCTGCTCGACAAGGCGGACGGCGTGATTCCCGGCGAACTGCACCAGGTGCTCGAGCCGTACCTCGATCGGCTCGAGCACGAGATCGATCATCCGCACAACGAGGAAGGTTTTCAGATTCCCGGACAGCTATTGGGCGGGGGGGGCGAGGAGGCCGAACCCACCGATCCGCTCTTCCGGATCCCGAGCTTCCCAGGGCTGGGTGAACAGTCGGCGGTGGGCGGTCAGCCGGCGGCAGACACCGGCGGCACCGATCCGCTCCCTCCCGGTATGACTCCCCTGCCGGGATCGGGCGCGTCGGGCTTCTCAGGAAACGGCTCCTTCGAGACCAACACGGCACGCGGCGGCGTGGGAACTCTGCCTACCGGAAGCCAGCCGCGGCGGTGGTAAACCAAGCGTCGCGGTTGATCATGCGCATCGCCAGCAGGGGACCCTCAGCAATCGCAGCCTGCAGCAAACAAGCAAGGGATTCGCAAGCCAACGATCGAATCCGGCACGAACGTCGCAAATCGCCGCCAAAAGCAGAAAACGCGCATTTCCCGGCCAAAACCGAGGTCCCAACCGAACATAACAAACATTATCGGACGTTGGGCACCCGCTCCCCGTCTCAACAGCATTCGGTTGCACTTGGCCGGCGAGAGACGCCGAGATAGATTCATCACGCACGTTGGAACCTCCATTTCCGATGTGTGCCGCTCAGGTGTTCATGCACCGAGCACCGTCCGGGCCGCGGACTCCTAATCCGCACCGAACACGCGAGCAGCCGGGTTTGCAGACCTGGCTGTTCGCATTTCTTGGCGACGGTGATGATCCGCGAACGCCCGTCCGCAGGTCAACCCCAATCAGGCTTTCACGCGGCAAGACGGCCGCGACCAAGACGCCAACCAGGTGATTCGGGCAGCGACCCTGTTGCCCCTGGCTG
>JALORD010000195.1 GCA_025459145.1 Pirellulaceae bacterium
TGTGTTCCGGCGATTGATTGCGAAATTCGGCGATGGCTTCCGCCTCCGCCGTGCGGGCCGCGTCCACCTCCTGGGACGTAAGCCAACCTTGCGACAACGCAAACTCGATCTTGAAATCCAACGGCGATTTCATACGCAGATCGAAGAGCTTGTCCTCGTCGGCGGCCTGAGCCTGCGCAAAGAGCTCGCCGACGGCCTGAGTGGTGATGTTCTTGGCTCGGTCCAGGGCGGCGGGGCTTACGTCGTCTTTCGAAAGCTCCGCGAGCTTCTCCGCCGCAAAGGCGCGCATGTCGAAGCGTGGCTTCCGCTCTCGGCCGAGATGAACAGCCTCCTGGCGGCCTTCAGACTCTGATCCGCGGCGCTGGCCGCGGTGAGGGCCTCGTGCATCTGGCCGGATACGCCGCTCTTGACAGCCACCTTGCGGTGGACTTCCACCCGCTGCCGAGCCAGCTCCTGCCGCCACCCGTCCACAGCAGTTGCGTGTTGCTCGATGAAGGAGTTGAAGCTTCTGCTCGGCAGAAATTTGCCGGGAGGATCCTGCAGGCAGAGCAGTTCTCGCCGCCCGCTTAATTGCTGCGAGATGGCGCGAATCGCTTTCTGATCCTCCGGTGAGTTCTGGGACCAGCGCTGCAAGTCAGCGATGCGGGCCGAAAAATCCGGCATTTTCCTCGCCGCCTCCTCCAGAAACATCGAAATGATCGAATGCTTTGAGGAATACCTTCCCATGTCAGCGTCAAGCTCTTTTACCGCCGCCTCTTTGCGGTCAATCGCTGCGAGCTGCTCCTCCAGCCATTGACGCTGCATGGATTCGATCGCTGCCGGGGAGGCGCGGACGGGCTGGTTCCCCAGGTTGATGCTCCCTTTGCGCTGCTCCGACTCGGCAGAAGGAGGCTCCAGATCGGCGCCCTCGGACAGCGTTTGCTGAATGTTGCCGAATTGAGGGACGTAGCTCGCCCTGCGCCATTGCTCAAATTCCTGCCACTTGGCTGCGGCCTTTAGAGCTTTGGTGACAAATGTCTCAACCTCCTGCGTTAAACTATTGATCTCTGGCTTGCAGTCGCACTGCACCGTACGCAACTCGTTCTTGGCGCTCTTTAGAAGATGGTAAGCGTCGCTGAATTTACCGGCCGTCGCCAACGCGTCGGCCTGCTGCAATTCCTCCCGAAAACGCGGCGGGATATGCTCATCCGGCAGGCGATGCATCTCGTCAAGCACCTTCCCCTTGCGCCGCAGGAACTTCTCGGCATCCGCCTTCTTCTTGCGGCCCAAGACGCGATGCTCGCGAATGTAGTTGTCGAGGAAACGCTGCTGTTGGGGCGTAAGCGCAATCTCGGGCATTCGATGGGATCCTGTACTGATCAAGAAGGTGGGATAAGACCCCAATCGCATCGGCTTACGCCGAAAGTCGGGCAAGGAGGTCGTTGAGTGTCGTGAGCATACGCAAACGCACGCCGACACGGACAAAGCCATTGTCGTCAATATGGTTGATCAGATCGTCGTCAATCACGAAGTCGAGATATTCATCGGCAATCGTTAGAGCTTCCCGGCGCCTGGCCGCACGCTGATCCGGCGTATCGGCGTTCAGAGCCTCGTCGAGCTTATCGCTCAGCCGCGTGTCGAGAGTCTCCAACATCACATACAGATTCTTGGTACCATCTTTAATCGCCGCGAAATCCGGTTCGTCGCGGCAGATGGCGAGGATCGCTTGCTCGAGCGTGCGGAGTTCATTCTGCACTGCCTTGCGAGTGGAATCCCACTCCAGCCGCGCTTTCTGCAGCGTGACCAAGGAGTCCTCCGTAGTGGTCATAGCCGGGGCGGAGGGGGACAGTGGTCCAGCGGAGCCTTCCATACGCTGGAGCACCAGCAGTGTCTCCTGAAGCGCCTGCCTGGCCTGCTCAACCTTGCCGGCCGCAACGTGCTTCTGAAATGCGCCGATGGGGCGCAAAATCTCGTCGCGAAGCTCGGGATGGGATTTGACGGCCGCAATGACGCGCGGCCCCAAATCGGTGGCGGCGTCGGTCAATTGCTTTAATTCCTGCGAAATGCCAGGCTCCACCGGTGGGGCTGGGGGAGGAGGAGGGGGCGGTGGCGGGGCGGGCTGCGCCGCGGATTGCGAATTAAGCGCCTCGGCGACGAGTTTTTCCAGGGGTGCCAACTCCGACAGCGCAGCCGCGAAGTCGTTCTTGCGTGCAAGAGCAGCTACGATTCCGCCCTGCTCTTTCACTCTGGCGCTGACCGGCAGGCTCAGTGCGAGCGCCTGGTCCAGTTGAGGTTTGAGCTTGGAGAATCGCTGGACGAATTCGCCGGACAGGGCCTTGTTCGAACCAGGCGCAGGAGTTGTCGGCGCGACATCGGCCTGGGGAGGAGGCGGGGGAGCGGCAGGCGGCGTTGCTGCCGCGGACGGAGTTGTTGGCTCGACACTCGCAGCATGTCCTGCGAGTCCTCCCAGCAGCGCCTCCAGCGTAACTAATTTGGCTTCGGCCTGATTGGGCAAGTCCTGGTCGAGCAGCTGGGCCGTCGCGCCTGCCAGCGTGCGGAGTTCTGCCGCACGTTCGGGATTCGCCTCCGCGGCAGCCGGCACCGCCGCCTGTGCCTTTAAAAACCGTGCATGGAGCGGATCAGCCGGATCGAGCAACGGGCCGTGGGAATCGACGATTTCAAATGCCGGCTTGCACTTGATCTGGGCGTGCTCAGCCAAGAATTCCTTCAGCAAGGTAGGCCGTGTCGGCTCGACCTCGAATCCGTCCGCGCGGGCCAGCCGAAAGGTGATGTCCGCTCCCTGGCCCTCCGCGACGCCGAATGAAATCTGCCCCGCCCCGGACTCTTTGGCTTGCTTCTTATACTTGTCGATGCTCCCTTTTTTAAAAACCACCAGGCTGACAATCTTTTGGCCTTTGCACAGGAGCACGAATCTTCGTAGTTTGCCCTTCTTGGCCTGTTCGAGGTGGGTTTTTGAATCCTCGTCAATGGGCCCGGCATCTTTTCCGGCAGGCATCGAAAAATCCTCGCTATGATAGCCTGGGAGCGCGTTTCGGCAGCAGTTTACTCAATTGTCCGTAGCAGAAGCAACAATGCACTCGTCGCCCTGATGCCCCCCCCGAGAAGCCACAGCACAACGTCGCGGTTGGTACTTTCTGGCATCACTACGCACCTGCCGCGGTTCTGTTTTGAATGATCGATGTCACTCATATTTTGTCGCAATTCGAACAGCGCGATCAGAAAGCCGCCGCGCAGCTTCTGCCGCCGGTATATGACGAACTGCGGCAGCTAGGGGAGCGTGGCGTCATCGACAGGCTTCATCCCTTCACCTTCGCGAGCCGCGGAGCGGCCTTCCCGCAGCCCCTTCACTTCGCGGAGCGATTGGACCACCGCGGGAGGAATCAACTGCTCCGAAACACCCCAACTGAAAATCCGCCGAGCGCGATGGCAGTAGCGGTTGATCGTTCCGCGAGACAGCCCGCGGTCGATCCACCATTGACGCAGGGCCTCGAACGCCAGGTGGCCGAATTCGGTCGAGGAGATCGTGCCGTAAAGCAGCCGCAGGGCCTTCACCGCGGCCTTGATCGGGTGAATCTCACCGCTGGTCGAACCGTCCGCGGAGCTATTGTAAGTGACCGCGTGCCACTTAAACGCGCGGCAGAGTGCAACGGAGTAGAACTGCTGCAGACGAAGTAGTCGACGTCATATCCCCCGCCGATCAAGCGCGGGATGAGCAGCAGCACGACGACGACGATTGCCGCCTTCGACGATTCGCGAGGGGTTCCCATGGCGGGATTCGACTAGAATGCAGGACGTTTAGCTGCGGCATCCGAGAAACAAAGAAATGAGTCGTCGAGTCGTCGTCACAACGAAGGGACAGGACCGCCTTGGGCTTCGGGCGCTTTGCGAGCGGTACATGAACGACCGGTGGTACGCCGCACACATGACGGATAAACAGGCCGTGGAGGCTCTGCTCAACCAATTCAAGCGTGCCGTGGCAGGGGAATTGGAGTTGCTCGACGCCAGAACGAGGTGCGAGCGATGACCAAGCTGAGAGACCCGCGGTTCCGTGAGATCGGCAAGCTAGCGATGGACGCGGGGCGAGAGATATCGCGGCGAATCGTGGAGGGTGCCTGACATGTATCGGGTTTCATGGGTGATAGCGCTTTCGCTGGTAAAAATGGGGCCGATCTTTTCCCCCGTGATCGCGGCCGAGTTGCCCCCGCCTGCCAAGCATCCGGTCGATTTTGCCAAAGAAATCGAGCCGCTGTTTCGCCGAGCCTGCTACAGGTGTCACGGCCCGGACAAGCAAAAGAGCGGCTATCGGCTCGACATCAAGGAAATCGCCCTCACCGGTGGCGAGGTCTATGCTCCGAACATCCTGCCGGGCAACTCGGCTAAGAGCCCGCTAGTGGAGGTCCTCACCGGCGATGGCGACCTGACAATGCCGCCCGAAGGGCCACGTCTCGCGCCGGAGGAGATCGGACTGGTGCGGGCGTGGATCGATCAAGGCGCCCAGTGGCCGGATGAACTGGCAGGTAAGGTGATCGACAAGCTCGACTGGTGGGCGTTCCGACCCCTGACGCGGCCGGCCCTGCCCGCTGGCGCTATGCATCCACTGGACAGATTCCTGGCTGCGAAGCGGCAGACGCTCAAGCTTCCCACGGCACCGCCAGCCGATCGGCGGACTCTGATCCGCCGCCTCACTTTCGACCTCACCGGCCTGCCCCCCACGCCGGCAGCAGTGGCAGCCTTCGTCGCCGATGAACGGCCGGACGCGTACGAGCACCTCGTTGATGAACTCCTCGCCTCGTCCTCCTACGGAGAGCGGCAGGCCCGGCTGTGGATGGATGCCATCCACTTCGCCGAGACCCACGGGCACGACCAGGACCGTATCCGCGAGCATGCTTGGCCGTATCGCGACTATCTGATCGCCGCGTTCAACGCCGACACTCCATGGGGCCGAATGATCGAGGAGCAGATCGCCGGCGATGTCCTATTTCCAGACGAACCGCAGGCCGCCGTGGCGTTGGGCTTTCTGGCTGCCGGCCCATGGGACGAGAGCTCGCTCCGCGACATCCGCGAGGACACGCTCGACCGGCAGATTGGACGCTACCTTGACCGCGATGACATGCTGGGGACGGTAATGCACAACTTCACCAGCCTCACGGTCCAGTGTGCCCGCTGCCACGATCACAAGTTCGACCCCATTTCACAGGCCGACTACTACGCACTGCAGGCGGTCTTCGCCGGCGTCGAGCGGGCCAACCGCCGTTATGATGCGGATCCGGCCGTCCATCGCCAACGTAACGACCTCGCGACGCGCAAGCAGGCCATCGACCGGCGCGATGCGACGTTGGTCGCCTCGTTCGCCACCGAAGCAGGCCGCGCAAAGATCGCAGCCTGGGAAGCCCGCCAGGGAACATCGCCGGCCTGGCAGCCGCTCGAGTTCGTGGCGGCCGAGAGCGCCCACGGCGCCACACTCAGGAGGTTGGACGACGGCAGCATTCTCTCCTCAGGCGCCAAGCCCGAGCGGGACGATTACACAATCACCCTCAGGGCGCCGGCGGGAAAGCTCACCGCCTTCCGACTCGAGGTGCTCACGCACGAGAGTTTGACGCTACGTGGCCCGGGCCGGCAAGAGAACGGCAACCTGCATCTTTCGGAGATCCAGCTCCATGTCGGCGAGCAACCGGTGGGATTGTGCCATCCCACGGCTGATTTCAATCAGCAGGATTGGGAGATAGGAAAGTCGCTCGATAACAACCCGCAAACCGCGTGGGGCATCTACCCGCAGGTCGGCAAAGATCATGAGGCTGTCTTTGAGTTGTGTCGCCCGCTGGAATTCTCAGAACCGCAGGTTCTACGGTTTGTCCTCTGGCAGCGGCACGGCACGGGGCACTTGATTGGCCGGTTGCGGATTACTGCGACCGACCAGACACCACCCTTCGGACCTGAAGCGGTACCGGCGGAGATTGCAGCGGTGCTGCGGACGCCCGTCGCAAAGCGCACGGCAGAACAATGGCAAACGTTGGGGCTGTTCGTTGAGCGGGACGAAGTCGATCGCTCCCTGCGGGCGTTGCCCAAGGCGAGCCTGATCTACGCGGCGGCGAGTGACTTTGAGCCCGATGGTGGGCTGAAGCCTCCGCCCGGCCCGCGCCCCGTGCACGTGCTCCATCGCGGCGACATCCGCCAGCCGCGCGATGTCTCTACGCCGGGGGCACTGTCGTGCGTGAGCGAACTGGTACCTCGCTTTGAGCTGCCAGCCGACGCGAACGAATCAGCCCGCCGCGCCGCCCTGGCCCGCTGGCTGACCGACCGGCGCAACCCGCTCACTTGGCGTTCGATCGTGAACCGCATCTGGCAGCAACACTTCGAACGCGGGCTCGCCGCCATGCCCAACGACTTTGGCCACATGGGCGAGCCTCCCTCGCATCCCGAACTATTGGAGTGGCTGGCCGTCGAGTTTCGTGACGGCGGGCAATCGCTCAAGCAGCTGCACCGGCTGATCGTCACAAGCGCGGCTTACCAGCAATCGTCGCGTGTGGCTCCCAGCGATGGCCCTTTGCCTTCCACTATGGACGCCGATAACCGCTGCTTGTGGCGAGCGCCGCGAAAGCGACTCGACGCCGAATCGATCCGTGACGCGGTACTGGCGATCTCGGGCCGGCTCGATCTGCGGATGGGTGGTCCTTCGGACCGGCAGTTCGACCTGCAGCCCGGCATCCACGTCACGCCCCAGGTGGACTACACCAAATTCAATCTCGACAGCCCGGCGGGCCAGCGGCGGAGTGTGTACCGTTTTTTGTTTCGCACGCTTCCCGACCCGTTCATGGAAGCCCTCGATTGCCCGGCGGGCGATCAGTTCGCGCCCTTGCGGAACAATGGTGTAACGGTGCAGCAGGCGTTGGCCATGTGGAACGACGCGTTCATCCTTCGCCACTGCGAGCACTTCGCGGCACGGCTCCAACGCGAAGCGGAGACCACCGCCGCCCGCGTTGCCCTGGCGTGCGAACTGGTCTACTCGCGCCCGCCGGCAGCGGACGAACTGGCGGAATTGACGGTCTATGTGGAGAAGCATGGCTGGGCGAACTTCTGCCGGCTACTGCTCAACAGCAACGAGTTTGTGTTTGTGGATTGACTCACTGGAACTGGACGTGGCGCGAGACTGTTCAATAAGAGATCGAACCTGCCCATGACTCCCTACCATCCCTCCCGCCGGCAGTTCCTCCACTCTGCTTCCGGCTTGGGCGCGGCCGCAATGGCGCAGCTCTTCGCGCGCGGTAGAGTCCTTGCAGCGGAAGGCACGCCCGCGAAGTCTGTTGATCTCAATGGCGGGCTGCACCATCGGGCGAAGGCCAGCCGCGTGATCCAGCTCTTCATGAACGGCGGCGCCAGCCAGATGGACCTTTTCGATTACAAACCGGCGCTAGTCGAAAAGCACGGGCAGAAGTTCGACCCCGGCGGCAATCAGCACGTGGAGGCGGCCACCAGCGCTCCCGGCCAAGTTCTCAAGCCTCCCTTTCCCTTGCGGCAGCACGGACAATGCGGCCGCTGGGTAAGCGACCTGCTCCCCAACGTCGCGCGGCACGTCGATAGTTTGGCCTTTCTGATGGCGATGACCTCCAAGACGAACGTGCACGGCCCCGGCAGCTACCTGATGAATACCGGTTTCCTGCAGCCGGGTTTTCCAGCGGCCGGCGCCTGGGTGAGTTATGCCCTCGGGAGCCTGTCCGACAACCTGCCGACGTTTGTGGTGCTGCCCGACGTCCGTGGTTTACCCTACAACCAGAAGGGGAACTTCAGCGCGGGATTCTTGCCAGTGTCGCATCAGGGGACGGTCATTAAGCCAAATGGCGCCTCGCCGATCACCGACCTGCGACCGCCCGAGTCGGCGAAGTTTCTGTCGGATCAGGCCGAGAAGGATGGCCAAGCCCTGCTGGATCGACTCAACCGTCGGCATCTCGCCGACCGCGATCGAGACCCACAGCTCGAAGCTCGCATCCGTTCGTACGAATTAGCTGCACGCATGCAACTCAGCGCCCCCGAGGCCTTCGATCTCGACCGTGAGACCGGAGCCACGCGGCAGCTTTACGGGATTGACGATCAGACCACGGCCGATTTCGGCCGGCGCTGCCTCACCGCACGCCGGCTGATCGAGCGGGGTGTGAGGTTTGTGCAGGTGTGGAGCGGCGCCGGCGGCCCGACCAACAACTGGGACAACCACGGTAGCATCGTCAAGGAGCTGCCCCCAATGTGCCGCGCAACCGACCAACCGATTGGCGCCTTGCTGACCGACCTCAAGGCCCGCGGGCTGCTCGAAGACACCCTAGTCGTTTGGAGCACCGAGTTCGGCCGCATGCCGTTTTCCCAGGGGAGCGAAGGGCGCGACCATAATGGTGGCACATTCGTGGGCTGGCTGGCGGGCGCGGGCGTGAAGCCGGGCGTCGCACATGGCGAGAGCGACGAGTGGTCATGGAAAGCAACTCGCGACATGACCACAACTTACGACTTCCACGCGACCTTGCTGGACCTCTTGGGAATCGATCACGAGCGGCTGAGCGTGCGTTACAACGGAGCCGACCGGCGGCTCACGGACGTGCACGGCCACGTGGTGCGCGAGGTGCTGGCTTAGAGCGAGAGAGCTCGCCAGCGGGTGCGGGACGCGGGGATGGCGCCGGTTTGAGGGCAAGAAGTGTCAGCTGACCCTTCTTGATGCCCAACAGGCCCACTGATTGCCCGTTTTTGCCAGCTAGTGTAGTACCGCGAATCGTGCGGTATTTCCCGGCATTTCCTGCAATTTTACGAGGTTTGCTCCGCTCCGCTTTTCCTACCGCGTGTAGGTATTGCCGTAGACCGAGTCGCCAGTGCCGGGTACGCCCGTGCT
>JALORD010000196.1 GCA_025459145.1 Pirellulaceae bacterium
GTGCTTGCCGGGGCGGAGGTGGTAGTGCATCCGGTCGCCGTGAATCGCGGAGCCAATCGGCGGCATCTCGCTCGTTTCTAGCGCGTCGTGGCCGAGCAGTTTGTACACCGGCGCGGCATGCACCACGCTCAAAAACTCCCCCCGCGGATCGGCCCACACGTCTTCGCTGGCGCTTCCCACGGCGACGGCTCGCGGAGCAATTAGCGCGATTAGCTGGTGCTGGTCGATCGGCAACTCGTCCTCGCGCTCGGCGTAGGTCTTGAACTTCGCACAGAACCAGTGCGGAAACGCCGTCGTGATCCGGGCGACTTGCTCGCGCCCTTTGAACCGCCGCCGGCTGAGCGACGCCCCGCCGCAGCCCGAGTCGTTCGACACGGCCATCGCAAACCGCTCGTCCTCGGCAGCCGCCCAAAGGGCCGTCTTCCCGCCGCGCGAATGGCCGATCACGCCAATCTGCTTCGGATTGATCTCCGGCACGGTGAGCAGATAGTCGAGCACCCGACTCGCTCCCCAAGCCCAGGCGGCGATCGTCCCCCAGGCGTCATCGCCGCGCGGCACTTCGTCCAAGAGCCCATGAATCCCGTTCTGAAACTCGTCGTGCTTGTCGGGATCGACGTCGGCATTGAGGAACGCCGCCATCGCATAGCCGCGGGCGATTCCCTCCTCGACCGGCCAGAACTCGCTCTTCGTGGCTCGCGTGGCGTCGATGTTCTCCGCCCCGCGATTAGCGTCGATGTTCTCCGCCCCGCGATTACAGATCAGCACAAACGCCGGCACCGGTTGTTTCGCGCCGTTGGGCACGAACAGGTTGACCCGAATCGCCAGCGACTTCTCTCCCTTGGCAATCCGAATCTCGACCTGCCGCAGCGTGGCAGCCCCGCCGAGCGCTTTCGCATCTTCATGCACCACGTGAAAAGTCTGCTGGTACTTCGTCGCCGGCACGCGGCCATAGACATGCCGCCGGAAGAGTTCGAGCACCTCGCTGCGGCGCTCTTGCTGCCACGCCTCAGCGGTGGTCACCGGCTCGCCGCTGTTTAGTTTCAGCACCTCGGGCAGTTCGTAGGCAGGCATCTCCGGATCAGCCGGGTACTTTTCCTGGGCGAAGCCAAGCCCTGCTGACAGCAACAAACAGACCGCCGCGGCCTGATAACTCGCCAGCCTGCTCCACACGGACGAGGCGCGGGATATCCAGGAAACCGATGGACAGCTGGCACATTCTCGCATCGCTGCACTCCCCCACGAATGTCGCAAGCTCGCCACGTCGCCTGCTGCAACTCGTGTGCGCGAGCTTCTTCGCTGCATTGGAATCGAGCGGCCATCACTTGCCAAGCGACGAACTGTGGGGGCCGCGAGTCGGAGAGCCGCGCAGCCACCGGCTTCCCGGAACCAATTCCAGCGGCGCTGTCCCAAGGGGCAAGTGCCGAAACGGGCGACCGCTTTGATAAAGTGACAGCCGCGATTGGGCTGGCGAATGCGGACCGGCATCAAGTGCGCCTACCGCCTGCTGTTGCCAGTGTACGGCCTGCACAAGATCTCCCGATTCGGCATACGCCGCCGCCAGAACTTCGAACCACTGCGGCTGATCCCAGGCGACAAGCGTCAGAGCCTGGGTGGCAAGCGCCACGGCCTCTGCGCCTTGCCGATACTCTCCATCGGGACATGTCGCTCGCAGCCAGGCCAGATTCTTGAGCCCGCTGGCAAACACCGGCTGGGCCGCCACAACAGCCGTCAGATCGGCCTGGGCTAAGGCGTAGTCGCCGAGCAAAAACGCCGCCGCTCCGCGGTTGTTGCGAGCCAGGTGATCGTCGGAAAGGATCGCGATCGCTCGGGAAAGCATCTCTCCTGCGGTCGTCAATTCGCCGCGGAGATAGTGCAGCATGCCAAGCTCACGCCATACCGCGCCATCTCCGGGAGCCAGCCTCGCCGCCGTCTGCAAATCGGCGAGCGCCTCATCCGGCTGGCCGAGATTCTCTCGCGCCATTCCACGGAAATAGTAGGCCATGGCTACCTGAGGGTCGCGGGCCAACACCTGATCGAGATCATTCACCGAGCGCTCCAACCAACCCAGGTGCAAAGCAGCGATTCCCCGGTGGCAGAGAACCGAATTGCAGAGCGCCGGATTGTTGTCCGGTGCGAGCAATAGCGCCTGGTTCAAATCCGCATGCGCCGCGGCGAATTCTCCGCGCGCGATGTACGACAGACCGCGATTGGCCCAGCCGTCGACGACTTGGGGCGCAAGCTGCACCGCCCGCGAGAAATCCTCGATCGCACCGGCATGATCGCCCTCCTGCGCCCGGCAAGCTCCCCGATTGATCCAGCCGTCAGCCAAGTGCGGCGCGTAGGCGACGACCGTTTCAAAATCGGCCCGAGCCGCTTGGTAAGCCCCGCGGTCGAAAGCGCGTACGCCCCGCCGCAGAGCGCGGCCCACGTGCGGGGCGAGCCCGGCCCAGCGGCGCAGCCAGTCGTCGAGGCGTCCGAACATGTGGCCAGTTTATCGAGTTCACTGGGTTGAGAGGCCACCGTCAGTCGGCTTAGCATACGGCCAGGGAGGCCGTTTCTCCCCTCGACCACCAACTGTTGGGCCAATCTGGATGGACTTGTTTCTCAAAACGCTGGGCGTCATCTTTCTGGCGATATTGCTCGTCGGGGGACTGTTCGCCGCGTGGGTTACGTGGCGAATCTGGCGATTTTTTCGGCAGATTCGCCGCCAAATGGCGGACACGCTCGATCGGTTTGTCGTCGGCATGGTCCCGACGGCGAAGATCACGCTGCAGAGCGTGTCGCACCCCGACTGGACCGATCTCGAGCGGATCGAAGAGTTCGCCAGCCCGCTGCGGACGGCGGGCTTTGTCGATGTGGGAATGTACGACGTCGTACCGGCCATGATGCGGCTGCTCGTTCTCCTGCATCCGGATGAGCAACTGTACGCGGTCGTCCGCCAACAGCCCGCGCACGGCGTTTCGCTCGACTTGATGGCCCCCATGGCTGACGAGACGGCGTGGGTCTACTCGACCGATCCGCAACGGACGTTGCTCGATCCGCCCGATTTTGTGGTCGCCCGATCGTTCCCAAAGCTCGCTGCCCCGATGCTCCTCGCCCGGATGCTGGCCGACCTGCCGGACGGACCGCGGCAACCGGTTAGCCGAGCGGTGTTTCCCAAGTTTTATGAAACGCTGTGGGCTCGCGAATTCGCCTGGCGTGTGGAGCGCGGCGGCCTGACCGACGACGAGATTGAGCGGGCTACACAGTCCTCCACAGGCGGGGGCGCGATCATCGACCAGTCCGAAATGCTCCGCCTGCAGTGGGATGGGGCAGTACGCGAGTACTATCAGGACCAATTGCAGGATTCGCTTCTAGCGACCGGCCGCTTTACGGCCCAGGAGTGGGAGAAAATTCGCGAGCGGGTCCGCTTTGTACACGACAAGCTCGGTTGGGAGGATCTGCTGCAGCTTTGCGACCTGTCGCCGGTCATGGCGGATGACGAAGTCGGCGATACGCAGGAAGAACAAATCGCCCGCGAAGCCGAACGGATCGCCGCGGCGTTTCCGCCCAAGATTGCCTTCCCGCGGATCAACGACCTGCTGCTCCCGCACAGCCGTTTCCAGAAGATCGGCACGGTCGACGGGCCGCTCGCGGCCGACGTCTATCTCGCGCCCGAGATGGATCTACCCGGCGGCTACTATGGCCCCGATGACGACGATTAGCGTCAGGGGAACCGCGTAGAACGGGCCTCCCGGCCCGTTCATGAAATGATTCGATCCGCTAGATTCGAATCAGCTAGCCGGCCGAGCGAATCAAATCCCAGCCGACGACAAAAATCGCCGCGTCGACCACCGCATGACTGATCCAGACGGGCAACAGCGAACCGCTGCGGCGATAGAGCCAGGCCCAGAACGCGCCGCCGATGACGGTCGAGAGCGTCGCTAGCCACGTGAGCGGCGAAGCGTAGCCGAAGTAGTGTGCCAGCACCAGAACGTGATGCGCCGCAAAGCCGATGCTCGACAGGCCAATCGCCAGCGGCAGCGAATAGCCGCGCAAGGCACGACCGAAGACGAACCACCGCCAGTAGTATTCCTCCAGCCCGGAATGAATGAGCGAGTAAAAGACGCCGACCGCGGCAAACGTCAGCGGCACCGCGATCCCGATCGAGCGGACCTTGGCTGCCACGGCCTCCGCCGGCCGGTCGAACAACCCCGCTGGCCGCAGCCAACCGTAGTACCCCAGCAGCATCAGCCCGCCCACGGCGAGGCCAAAGCCGATCCCCAAGAGCCAATCGCTCCCCTGCGGCCGGATCAGCCACGTTCTCAATCGCAACTGCCACGGTCCCTCGCCCATCGCCGGCCGCTCGCCCAAGATCCAGAGAGTCCACCAGAGCGGCAGCAGGAACTGCACCGCCTTGCCGATCGTGTATGCTCCCTGCTGCCAGATCGCCGGCTGTCCATCGAGCGCGACGAAATAGACCCAGGTGACGAGCGTGGGAAGCAGCAGCGAAACCAGGAGAATCAACGACCGGCCAGCGGGCTGCTGGCGATCGTGAATCTCGGTCGAGCGTTGCATCACATTTCCTGACTCAGGCTGCAGCAGGTTGACCGAGCAGCCACTGGGCCACACTAAAGTAGACGCTCAGCGTCACCATATCGGCCACGACCAGGGCGATTGGCCCCGCGGCTACCTGCGGGTCGCGTCCGGTCATCCGCAGGAGCATCGGCATCGACAGGCCGAACGCGGCAGAGGCGGTCACACCCGCGGTAATCCCCGTCAGCAGGCACAGGGCCACTCGCGGCTGTCCAAGCCAGGCCAGCGCCACCAGGGCAATGATCGCGCCGCACGCCAGGCCCAGCAAGAGTCCTGTGGTCCCCTCGCGGATGACCCGCGGCGTGAGCGAGCGAAAACAGTCAGGCTGCCCGTGCAACACGACGAGCGCCAGCGTCACCGATTGGATCGCCACGCTCTCAGATAGCGCCAAAACCACCGGCGTAAACAGAGCGAGCGCCACGACTGCCGCGAGCAGGTCGCTAAAGAAGTTCGACAGCACCGCTGCCAGGATGCCCCCGGCAATGTTGCACAGGAGCCACGGAAACCGGCTGAAGAACCCAGTAAGCGGCGAAGCCTGCTCCTGCGCGGTCAGGTGCACGCCGATCAGCTGAAACAAGTCTTCCTGCTGCTTGGTCCGCTCCAGGTCGTCGATCCCCTCGGCAAACAGTTCGACATCGACAATCCCCAGCATCTTCGGCCCGTGCATGACCGGAAACGCGAGATACTTGTGCTTGAGAAACAAGTTGCACGCGTCGCGAACCGTGGCTTCGCTCGGGACGGTGATCACCCCCGTGACCATGATCTCGCGGATTTTGGCGTCAGGAGGGCTCAACAGCAAACGCCGCGTCGGAACGACCCCTTCGAGCGTGTCGTCGTCGTCCATCACATAGAAATAGATGATCCGCCCTTGCGGCTGATGGACACGCAAATCGGCCAGGGCCTCGGCCACTGTCTGTCCGGCCCGCAGCCGGCAAAAGTCGAACCGCATGTACTGCGTGACAGGCTGGTCGAGAATGTCATCAGGCAGAGGAGCCGACATGGCGCGAACGTGCTGGCAGGAGTCGAGAACGGCCGCTTCAGGGCCATGACCAGGAGAGTAGTCCTAGCTTGGCTCCCTCGGCCGAATCGGACAAGCCGGGTTGACGGTGGCCGACGATGGGCCGCCGCACAACAAGTTGTCAGAGAGCGCGCGGCGGCGGCGAGGGCGATCGCGTCGCGAGCCACCAGATTAAGCCGCCGATCGACAACCCCAGCCCCGATACCGAGCAGCAGCACCCTCCCCCGAGAAACGGCGCAGCCTCCTCAGGGCTGATTCGGCCGTTGCTCGTCGCCATCAGCACGAACGTGATGAGCGTTGCCAGGCCGGCCAAGAGTAGAATGCCGATCCCTGCCAGACACACGATCAATGATGGTTTCACGACGGTCGACTCCGACAACGGAAAACTACCGGAGAGATAGCAGCAAAGATACCAGCCGCTAGCCGCTAGCCACTAGCACTCTGCCTGAACAGCACTTCTTCACGCTGGCTGGAAGCCTCCGCTACCACGGCAAGTGCAACCGCAGGCCGGCCAGGCGCAGAATCGCCGCGATACCCAGCGTGAGCACTCCCTGCACCGTCGTCAGAGCGATGAGCAGCGCAATCTGATTCGCCGGAGGAAAGCCGGTGAGTTCGATCAGATAGGCCGCGAGCGGGCAGACAACCATGGCACCCACGGCTGGCCAAAGACGTGTTTCGGTGCGCAGATACCAAATTCCCAGGACCCACGGGATCAGCCCGAGCGCCAGTCCGAACAGCGCCGTTTCTCCCATTTGCCTCCAGGGAAAATCGAGCGTTCGGCCGATCCCTAAAAAGACCGCCACACCCGTCGTCAGCATGAGGATCGCCCGGATCGTGAACTGTCGACCGCGCAGGTCGGCCGCGGAATCATCGCCGGCCGAAATGCAGACGCCTGCATAGCGCGCGGCGATGAGCGGGAGAGCGGTAATCGCGGCGTAGTTCGCCGTCACGACCCACCAATGCACCAGATACCCAGTGGTCGCTTGGGAGGCGAGCGGCCCGCTGAATAAAATGGCGGCGAGTAAAATGAGCCCGCGCCGCCAGAGCGGCCCGCGGGCGAGCGCCAGCCATACTCCCGACATGCCAACTTGCGACAGGGCCAAACCGATCGCAAACACGGCCGCCGGATGCGCCCAACGCCAACCTGTCGAACGCATCAGCACCAGCCAGGTAATGTCTTGCACGACGACGGCAGCAACCAAGAGCCAAAGTAGCAAGGTCGCGGACTGCCGGCCCGCGGAGCTGGCTGACCGATCTTGTGCCACATCGCTGACTAGTCGCTCTTCGGCAATCGATGGCATACGTGACATGGCGAGCAGCGGAGAGCGAGAAGCGTTAACCGGCAAAACCCCTAAGCCGGTAATGGAGCTTAGCTTACGGCTGCGAGCGTAGCACAGCTGCAACTCGCCCCACGCTATCACTGTTCCTGCTTCAGATTGACCCACCCCCGGCCAACTGTACAATCACGAAGGTTCGGTCGGTCCCCGTCCCCTTGTCCGACACCCTGCTTTTCACCAATGGGGGGACCGATCCTCGGTTCGTTTCGCGTACGGCGCTGCGGCGGCAGGGCAAGACTGCCCGAAACCGCTCGCGGCGGCACGGATGTACGTTCGTCAGCTCGGCCATCATCTTGTCGTTCACGCGCCAGCCAAGGTCAACTTGTCGCTGGAGGTCTTGAGCAAGCGGCCCGACGGCTTTCACGAAATCGAAACGCTGATGGCGGGAGTCGGCGTGTTCGATACGCTCGAATTTGAGCCGCTTCCCGACTCCGAACTTTCGCTGTCGACCCGCTGGGGTGCCGGGCAGCGAGCGACCAGTTCGCCCGGCGATTTGCCCGCCGAGCACGACAATATCGTCTGGCGGGCAGTCGATCTGCTCCGCCAGCAAGCCGGCTATCGCGGCGGGGCACGGATGCAACTGACAAAGCGCATTCCGTCAGCCGCGGGTCTGGGAGGCGCCTCGAGCGATGCGGCTGCGGCGCTCATCGCCGCGAATCGGGCCTGGTGCCTGGGCTGGTCGACCAAGCAATTAGCTGGCTTGGCCGCCGAGATCGGCAGCGATGTGCCGTTTTTTCTGTTCTCCGGCGCGGCAATCTGCCGCGGCCGCGGCGAACAGATCGAACGGATTTCCGCGGCCAGACTACCGATCGTGATCGCTCGTCCCCCCGAGGGACTCAGCACGCCCAGCGTCTATCGGGCCTGCCGACCGGCCGCGCAACCCGCAGCCGTCGCACCGCTGCGCGAGGCCGTCGCACGCGGTCAGGTGGCGGCAGCCGCGCGAATGCTCAATAATCGATTGGAAGAGGCGGCCGAAAAGCTGACCCCCTGGATCGGCAGGCTCCGCGCGGAGTTCGCCAGGCAGGAACTGCCCGGACACGGAATGAGCGGCAGCGGGTCAAGCTACTTCGGCCTTGCGCATCATGCTCGTGCTGCGCGGCGGATTGCCGCTCGGCTGCGAGGGCGGCGGATCGGGTGGACTTGTGCGACGGCCACCCTGGCCGCACGACATTAACGGAACATTGGCGAGCCAGCCTGGGAGGGATCAGCCATGGAAATCACCGAGGTCCGTATCAAGCTCATGGAAGACTCAGACGATCGTCTGCAGGCGTTCTGCTCGATCACGTTCGACAACTGCTTTGTGATTCGCGACCTGAAGATCATCGATGGCACGAATGGACCGTTCGTGGCGATGCCCAGCCGCAAGCTGACCAGCCACTGCCACCAGTGCGGCTCGAAGAATCACCTGAAAGCGGCGTACTGCAACCAGTGCGGCGCTCGGCAGCGAGAAGACCGGACGATGCGCGATGCCGACGGCCGGGCCAAGCTCTACGCCGACATCGCCCATCCGATCAACTCGACGTGCCGCGAGATGATTCAAGCCCGCGTAATCGCGGAGTTCCGCAGCGAGCAGGTGCGGGCCAAGCAGCCGGGCTACGTCTCGAAGTACGACGACGACTACGACGACGACATCGACTCGGCCAGCCTGGTGTCGCAGGAATCGGCCCGTGGCGGAGCGGCTGCCGCGGGGCATGCTCCAGCGGCTGCGCCCACTTCGTCCTCACCCACGTCGCAGCCACCCGCGCCCCACATCTTTCCCCGCGAACAGCCCGCGAAGAACCAGGGAGAAAAAGGGCAAATGGAAGCCGCGGAAGAATCGCCCGGCTCGACCGGCGGCCCGCACTTCGGCAGCGCCGGCAAGCGAGACGCAACCGCCGGACCACCACCCTCTCCCACCAAGCCCAAATCGCGAGGAGAATTTGGGACGGGGATTTTCTAGAGCCACATACGAAAGCTAAAAGCTCCCTGAAACCGACCCTCTTCGAAACAGGACTCTCTTTCTTGGCTGCGTAATAATTCTTCTGTGCGGAGGCGCGTACAGGGCCCTTTCACTGGGCGACGACACAGCCATTTCCATGGGATTCAAGCCGGGACGGACAGCGCTTTTCACGGCAACCCGCACCGGTTGACCCTCGGCACTCACCAGGGTATGTCCGCTGGTAGGACCTTCTTCTTCGATCACTTTCAGCGAGAGCTCTTGATATGAAGCCTGGCTCTCATCGGTGAGAAGCGCGGCGGCCAGCGGATCCCAGAAATGAAACTCACCAACCCGGATCCAGGGGTCCTTTTTCATTAGTACACGATAGACGAACTCGGCGAGCGAAGAGACAGCGGGCCGGCCGATGCCCTGGATTCGG
>JALORD010000668.1 GCA_025459145.1 Pirellulaceae bacterium
CCAGCGCGAGCGTATCGCCGTGCGACAATTCGGCAATCGCGACCCATGCCAGCCAGGCGATCCGAATGGGCAAGACTTTTTCGTGCCGAGTGAGGATCTGGCCGGCGAGCGAAATCTGCTCGGGGGAGAGCCGGTTTTCGACCGGCGTGGATTTTTCCGCCGCCTGGCGAACGAGCTGTGCGGCGAGCTGCGTGAGCTCCAGCCGCTCGGGCATCCCGCCCTCGGCCAAGGTGCGGAGCTTGTCGGGAGCCGGGAAGCGGGGCCCCGAGCCGGTTTCGCCCAGGTGGCCGAGCCAGGCAACTGCCGCATCGCGGGGCGCGGCAGGCTGTTCCCACAGCACCTGCGACCAGCAGAGCGAGGCATCGAGCCGCCGGTCGAGCGCACCGTTGAGATGCGCCATCTCGCGCCACAGAATCGCCCGCTCGGGCGAATCGAGTGGCCCCTCAATCGCCAGGAACTGGTTCTCAGCGGCCGACAGCCGTTGCTGCAGCTCGCTCGGCTGCGGTACGGCCCGGGCGAGTTCTACCGGCGGGACGATCTCCTCCTCGACGACTTCCGCGAGGATTGGCTCATCCTCGGGGGAGGTGCTCGTCGGCGTGCTTGGTGCGGGCGATAGCGCCGGACGCGGTTCGGTGGGGCGCTCGGCGGGTCGAGACTCTCTCTCCCGCGGGCGCTCGTCGTCCTGACAGACAAACCCGGCGAAATCAAATCGGTGCGCCGCCGTCCAGGCCGATAGGGGCTCGTGCTGCTCGTCGAGCACATAGTCGACCCAGGCCGAGAGGGGGCGAAAGGCGCCGTCGGGAATGCTGCGGGGCTGAAACTGCCCCGCGTTGCCGGGCTCGAGCCAGACCAGCCGGCTTGCGTCGGCCGCGAGGAGTCTGGTGACCACATCGCGTCGCAGCGGTGGATGCAGCCGCCGGCCGACCGGGACGAATAGATTCGGCAGGTTCAGGTAGCTGCGGCAAGCGACGCCATCAAGGACCAGCACCGGCGGCGGGAGCTTCGAGGGACGCACGCGGAGCAGGACGAGCGGTATGCGTTCGGGCGGCGGGCTTACTTCGCTCGTTGCCGGCTCGTTCTTTTGCACGACCGCAAACGCCAGCCGTGCGATTAGTTCGTTGTCGCTCGCGCCGACGAGCTGCTCGATTTGCTGCGTTGCATTGTGGCTCAGGACCCACAGTTCGGCCGGATCGGTTTCGGCCATGCTCGTGAGGCGGAGCGGCACGCTGATCCGCTCAACAAGCGGCTGGTCGTGCCAGGCCGAATCGACCGCGGCAAGCGGAAACTCAAGCGCCCCGTAGATATCCTGAAAGGCTCCTTCGTCGATCCACTGCCAATCGCGCGGCGGACGGAGGAAGAGCCACTTGCCCGGTGGGACTTCCAGCCGCTCGGCGAGCGGATGCTCGTAGCCGAGCTGGACCCAGACGCGGGGCACTTGTTCGACGAAGGCCATGAGCGGCGGCTGCTCTGCCTGGCCCGCATCGGCATCGAGCGCCCGCAGCAGCGTGTAGTAAGGCGGCCCCAGGACCCGGAGGAGCGTCCGGCTGGAATCGCCGCTCGTCAAGTGCCTGAAGCTCTGCCGGTCGTTGCCCAGGCGCGGATTTCGGCGACGACTTCGGCCAGCCGCGGGCCGGATTCGAGTTCGAAGACGACCGGCGTTTTGTCGCCGAGGGCCGGTTCGCGGCGGGCGAGCGGGAGGAGTGCGAGCCAGTTGGGGAGCGTGGTGCGCGGTAGTGCGCTGGTCCGCACTTTCACGACACCCAGCGCTTGGAGCGCCTTCACGCTGGCGGTCGGCAGCGCCGCCTCGACGACGATCGAACCGTCATCAGCCGTGTGGGCTTCGACCGGCGCAGCGGCCACCTCGGCAGGGACCGCCCCGGTCGAGAGGGCGAGCCGCAGCACGTCGAGCGTGGGGAAATGGAGGAGCATGAAGCAATGCGTGCGGCGTGCGGCGCTTTAGTTACCTTGATCGAGGGCCCGCCGCGCTTCCTCCCCAGGAGCCGACACCGGGGCGGCAGGTTCGCCCCCCTTGGCCACTCGCTCGACGACAATCTTCCCCACTTCGCTGGCCTGCAAGAGTCCCCCCTCGATCAGTTTCTCGACCAGCCGCTGGTGCTGCTGCTCGTGCTCGTGCGGAAGGGCATCGTCGTCGCTCCGCAGGGCAATGACAATATCCTTCTTCCCGGTCGCCGGGTCGATCTTCAGTTGAATGGTCATTTCGGCCATGGCGAATCCTCGGAGAGGAGCTGATTGAAGAGCGATTTTGTCGTTTCGAGTTGCCAGTCGACTTCAGTCGGAGGCGGAGGCGCTCCCGATCGGCGTTTCGGTTGCGCTTGATTCTGTCCTGCTGTCAAGACCGCGCGAAGGTGCTGCAGCGACATCATCTCCCAGTGCCGAGGCGTGCCTGTCACAGCATCGCCCAGTTCGGCCAACTCGGCCTGAACGGCTGATTCGACCGCCGCTGCCAAAGATTGCACCGCAGGACTTTCTCACCCGCACAGCTTAGTGCTTC
>JALORD010000669.1 GCA_025459145.1 Pirellulaceae bacterium
CCCGCTCGACTGCGGCCTGTGTACCGAGCACGAGCAGCATACGTGCGTCGGCGTGCTCGAGATCACCTCGTCGTGCAACCTCACTTGCCCGATGTGCTATGCCGGCAGCAGTCCCGGCGGAAAGCACTTGCCGCTTGCCGATTGTCAGCGGCAGATCGATCGGCTGGTTGCGGTCGAAGGGCGGGCCGAGGTGTGCCAGCTCTCGGGGGGCGAACCGACGACGCATTCGCAGTTTGCCGAAATTCTCGGGTATGCCCTGGCGAGCCCGATCGATTACGTGATGATCAACACCAACGGGATTCGGTTCGCCCGCGATCCGGCGCTCGTGGAACTCGCCGCCCGGCACAAGGAGCGGCTGGAGGTTTACTTCCAGTTCGATGGCCTCAATGACGACGTCTATCAATCCCTCCGCGGCGAGCCGCTGCTCGAAACGAAGCTTGCGGCGCTCGACGCGCTCGGAGCGGCCGGCGTGCATGTGACGCTCGTCGCCACGCTCCAAGGGGGCGTAAACGACGACCAACTTGGCCCGCTCGTCGAGTTTGGCCTGGCCCGTCCGTGGATCACGGGGATCAGCTTTCAGCCGGCGACGTACTCGGGGAGGCATGTGCTCCCCGAGACGCTCGAGCGCCGGATCACATTTCCCGACGTCATCCGCGGCGTCGCCGAGCAGACGCGGGGGACCTTTCGAGAGGACGACTTTCTGCCGCTTCCGTGTGCCCACCCGAACTGCCATCAGATCGCGATCGCCTACCGCACCGGTGACTCAGCGATCCCGGTCACGCGGTTTATCGACGCTCGGGCCAACCTCGACCTCCTGGCCAACGGCATCAGCTTCACGCGAGCCAAATCGCGCGATCTTGTCTTGTCGTACCTCGGACGCAACGCGTGCTGCGGTGGAAGCTGTGGGCCGGAGGGGGTTCAAGGTTCAAAGTTCAAGGTTCAAAGTTCGGGGGGTGCCGATCTCCCAACTTTGAACCTGGAACTTGGAACTGTGAACTCTGCCGCTTCCCCCGCCGCCGAGTTCTTTGCCAAAGTCGTCGACCAGCAGCTCGGCGCCGAAAATCTGTTCCGCATCACGATCACCAGTTTCCTCGACGCCTACAACTTCGATGTCCGCCGCGTGATGAAGTGCTGCACGCATCACGTGCTCCCCAGCGGCCACGTGATTCCGTTCTGTGCGTACAACGTGCTGTATCGCGATGGGCACGTACCGCTGCCCACGCTGATGCGCTTCGCGTCCACCCAAACGGATTTGCCGCAGGTCCGCACAGCGCCGAGCGACGCAGCACCCGCAGCCGTACCATGAAACAGTCCCCGAACGAACCGCCGAAAGCTCCCCACCAATGCCCGGCCTGCGGCGCAGCTGTCGATGGCGGCGCAACGGCTTGCTGGCTGTGTCAGGAACCGCTGGTCATCGATGCGGAACTGGTCGATTCGCCCGAGCCGCTGTCCGACGTCAACCCCTGGGTGTTGCATGGCAGTATTTGGCTAGCGATCGTGCTCTCGGCAGTTTTGATCTTTGCCTTGTCGATCGGCGAGAAGAAGTACTATGCGATCGGGTTCGCGATCGTCGCGGTACCGGCCTTGCTCATCTCGCTGGGAGGCGCGACGCTCAGCCGGATCCTGAATCAGCCCTGGCATCCAGCCGTGAAACTGTCGGTGGGGATGGCCGTTGCCTTGGTCCTGTTGCCGGTGGCAGTTGTCGTGGCGTTTTTCATTGCCTGCATCGATCTCTGCTCGGGAAACGTGTAGCGGAGGACGGGGGACAGAGGACAGAGGACTGAAGTCAGGAGTCAGAGATTACGCGGGGGCGCTGACTTCCGACGTTCGACCTTATCCTTGAACCTTGGAACTTCGACTTGCCCGCCTAAGCAACCCCAAGGAACCCTGTGGCTCACGACCTCTGGTACGCCCTGGTGATGGGAGCCGCCATTCTGGCGATGAGTTTGCTCCTGCGCCGGTCGCAGGCTCGCCTGCCGCTCGCCGGCTGGCAGAAGCTCGGCCTGGGGATCGGCGGCTTTTGTGGGGCGATGATCGGGGCCAAGCTGCCGTTTGCGATCGCCGATTGGGAAGGACTCGTCCGCGGCACGACCTGGCTCGCCGACGGCAAGACAATCCTCTTTGGCATCGTTGGCGGCTATTTTGGCGTCGAAGCGGCCAAGTGGGCACTCGACATTCGGATCAAGACGGGCGACACGTTTGCCGTCCCCGTGGCCGTCGGCGTCGCCGTCGGGCGACTCGCCTGCTTCACCGGCGGCTGTTGCTTCGGCACGCCGACGAGCCTCCCGTGGGGCGTTACTTTCCTGCGCTCCGGCGACGACCTGCCGCGGCATCCGACGCAGCTCTACGAGGCGGCGTTTCACCTGGCGATGGCCGCGTTTCTCTACGGCCTCTATCGCCGCGGCCTGTTGCGGGGGCAACTCGTCAAGTTTTACGTTCTGACGTATCTCGCCTACCGCTTCCTCACCGAGTTCATCCGCCCCGAGGCCCGCGTCCTGGCC
>JALORD010000197.1 GCA_025459145.1 Pirellulaceae bacterium
GCGTCGTAGCGGCGGTGAAAGCCGTCGGTCTGCAGCTGCTCGACAAACGCCGTCTCCGGACCGCGGTCGATCGGCAGCCAATGGACATGCAGCGTCTGCGGGTGGACCCAGCGGATGTGGACGTACGGATAGCCGAACACCGCTTCGCGCCCCAGGACGTACACCTTGCAGCGGGCTTGCCGGGCAGTGGCGATCGCTCGTTCCAGCGCGCTATCGTTATCGATCCGGTCGCCGCTCTCGTCAGTCACCAAAATCAGTGCCATCTGCAGCTTGTTGGCCTGGGCGTGCTGGCGATGTTTGTTGATCGCTGCCTCGACCGCCGAGCACATCATCTCGACTCCCGACGCATCAACCGGCACTTCGTCGATCGCCGCGCGGATTTCGTCGCGGTCGTCGGTCGGCCGGCGGGTATGCACGGCAAACGATCGGCCGTAACTGGTGATCGCCGTTTCGAGCGCGCCGCGCTGGCTCTTGCTGACGATGCCGAGCTGATCGTAGACGTGCTCGATCCGGTCGCGGATTTCGGCCTGGTCGTCCTTCATGCTCTCCGACTGGTCGAAGTTCCAGATCACCATCACCTTGCCCTTCTCGAGCATCCACAGGATTTCCTGCGTGATCCGGTCGAGCGCTTCCTCGTACGAATCGACCACCGCCCGGCCGTCGCCAATCTGGCCATCGGGGGCTTCGACGATCAGCCGCTTGCTCGACGGGATGTCGATCGCGATCCCTTCGATCGAGACGTCGCTGTTGACGACTTGCTCGAGCAGGGCCTTGTCCATCACGGGGGCCGAGACCATTCCCTGCGGACCCGCTGCACCGACCGCCGCAATGACGGGCGAGCTGCTGAAGACTTCCTGCGACTCTTGTTCGACTTCGGTCAGTTGGTTTTCGAGTTCGATCCGGACGAGCTCCTTCTCCGGCTCGTCGATCATTTCGGAGACGATCTCCTGCACCTCGCGAACCATCTGCGGCTCGATCACCAGGAGCGACAACACGATGAACGCCGTCATGTGGACAAGCGTCGAGACGAACATGGCGCTAGTGCCGCGCAGGACGCGCCGCAGACGAAAGTGCAATTCGAGTTCGTGCTCGGCGGGGGCCTCGTCCGTCGCTGTGTGTTCCGCGACCGCTTCCGCCGATGAAGCAATCTCCGCGCGAGACATTGCACGTTCGTCAGACGGGCGACTAGCCATCCGCAAACCTCGCCAGGGAGATCGGGGGAAAATTCGGAGCGAGACCTTCTCGATTATAGCCTTGTCCGGGTGGAGATTGCGCTCTTCCGGGCGGGTTAACTCGTGGCCCCCTCGCGCCGCAACCTCTCGCTAACCCCGTTCGTCGGCGCTCTGGGAAGATATTCCCGCAAATTCGCCGGCGTTTGCCCGGCCGGGGTCCGGTTACACGGCTCCCGCGGCTCTCGTTCCAGACGGATCGACTGGCGGGCCGATCCTGATAGCACTGGGTTTTGCGCACAGGATCATGGAAGTCAAGCCGCGGCGGACGCCGAAGGAACGAAGCATGGCAGCGGACAGCGTGCTGGTATTGTCGATCGATTGGGAACTCGAAATCCAGCACAGCGATCCTTCTCGCGAACAGTGTCTGGATACGCTGCGGCCGCAACTCCTGTCGATGCTGCATCGCTACGAAATCCCCGCCACGTGGGCCGTGGCCGATCCGCGGATGTCGGTCGCCACCGAGTCGATCCTGACAGCCGCAGTAGGGCACGAGATTGCCGTGCTCGGCGATCGCTCGTGGATCGGGCCAGGTGCGGGACGGACGCGTCTGGGCCGCGAACTGTTCCGCCGCTTCGATGCGGCGCGCCACGCGGGAATTCCCGTGCATACGCTCGCCACGCGGAATGTCGCCACGGTAGCCGATACCGACCTTCTCATTGCCCACGAGGTGCGAGCGGTCCGCAATCCGCCCGTCGCCTCTGCCAGTCAGGCCCGGCGGCAGCCGGCTGCGCCGCTCCGCTACGGCATCTGGCAAGCCCCTCCGGCGCTGTTGATTCCTGCTCCCGGAGCGTGGTGGATGCCGGCGAGTTGGCCGCTCAAAAGCGAGATCAATCGGACGATTGCCCGACGCGGCACTTTGCATCTGGCGATCGATGCGGTCCAACTGGTTGACCAAGGCACCAGTGCGCTCGCCACTCTTGAGTCAGCGCTCAAGCACGCCGCCGCTCGCCGGGAGACTGGCAAGCTCGCGATCCGCACGCTCGGCCAGCTTGCCGAGCAGGCACTCGCCGCCCGGGGTTCTGTCCCCACGCGGTCGATTCTCCGCGCCGCAGCGTAAGCCGGGCTGCAATAACGGCCCACGCACGGAATAGGGGCATGTTCCCGAAGATTCGAAGCGCAGCCTAGGGCGGAAGCTTGCCCCTGCGCGCAGCGGCTTGCCCTTAGACCTGTTCGCGAAAGGTCAGCCAGCTTGCTATGCCGAGCAAGATTGCGGTGACCAGCATGGCAACGTCCATGAACACGCTGGCCCTTCGAAAAGGAGCCATGGTCTCGGGAGCGACCAGGTCAAATGTAAACAGCATGAAGACGAGAATGGCAATTGCCATCCCCGACATGCATAACGCCTTGGGCATTCGGAGCTTCCTCGTGGTGCACAGCCCAACCCACGACCGTAGGTAAACTTGTCCGCCCCAGTATAATTCGGGCTCGGCGTGTGTCACGTATCCTCCCGGAGAGGGTGACCACGTTTTTTCCAGATTGCCCATATTCTCTGGACGGTTCGTCCCATGGGGTCGCTCGCTGCCGGAAATACCGATTCTATGGCCCCTCCCCTGGAGGGCGGCCTCCCCTCGGCCTTGCGCCGTCAGATGCCAATTGCCGACCGGCTGGTCTATTTCGACCACGCCGCGGTGGCTCCTCTACCCGCGCCCACGCGCGATGCGATCCAGCACTGGCTCGCGCAAGCGACCGAGCAAGGCGACGTCGTTTGGCCTGAATGGGCAAAGGGACTCGAGCATCTTCGCCGGACTGCGGCCACCCTGATCGGTGCCCAGCCTCGCGAGATCGGCCTCATTCCCAACACGACGACCGGCATCAGCCTGGTGGCCGAAGGTTTCCCGTGGCAAGCGGGAGACAATATTGTCACGCTCGCCAACGAATTCCCCTCGAACCAGTATCCGTGGCTCAACCTGGCCAGCCGCGGGGTCGAGACGCGGCGGATCCCGGTGGACGGCGGCATGGTCGATCTGGCGGCGGTCGAAGCGGCGTGCGACAGCCGGACGCGAATCGTCTCGCTCAGCTGGGTCGGCTTTGCAACGGGCTGGCGGATCGATGTGGCCGCGGTAGGCGAATTGTGTCGCCGACGGGGCTGCCTGTTTTTCCTCGATGCGATTCAGGGACTGGGCGTCTTTCCACTCGATGTGCATGCGGCCGGCGTCGATTTTTTGGCGGCCGATGGACACAAGTGGATGCTCGGGCCTGAAGGAGCGGGAGTCCTGTTCATCAAGCACGAACATTTGAACCGCCTGCGGCCGCTTGGCTGCGGTTGGAACAGCGTTGTTGCCGGCAGCGACTACTCGCGGATCGAGCTGACATTGCGCGACGAATGCGCGCGGTATGAGGGCGGCTCGCAGAACATGGTCGGCATGCTCGGCCTCGCTGCGAGTCTCGATCTGCTGGCCGGCCTCGGAGTTTCGCCCACGCGCTCGCCCGTCGCCGAACAGGTTCTGTTGCTCACCGACTACGCGAGCGAGCGGCTCTCGAAACTCGGAGCGACGCTACTGGCCCCACGCGCGGGCGAGCATCGCTCGGGCATCGTGACATTTCAGCTTCCCGGGCGCGATCCCAACGAAATTCGCCGCCAGCTGCTCGCCGCGGGAATTGTCGTCCGCAATCGGGCCGGCGGTGTCCGCATCAGCCCGCACGGGTATAACACGACGGACGAGATCGACCGCCTGTTCGACGAACTGGCCCGCGGCTGATGTGAAGTACCGAGACGCGTTCCGACCATGAACGATCCCACGCCACAGCCACAGCCACAGCCACAGCCGCCGCCATCGCTCGCCGATGGCTATTTTCGAGAACAATTCGCCCGTCGAGAGCAGCCGCTCGGCCGCGGTCTGGTAGGGCACGTCCCGATCATTGCCAGTCTGATGCTGGTGCTCGGGTTCTGCGAACTGTTGATGGCCCTCTTTTGCTTGTTCTTCGCCGTGGTGGTGTTCGCGCTGCCTCCCGAAGCGAGCGGGGGAGCCAATGCGTCTCTCATCTCGGCGTTCTACGGCATCTTTGGGCTGGCCGCAGGAAGCGTGGGCCTGTTTCGTCTGCTCGCCGGCTATTTCAACCTGACCTATCGCAAGCGGGGCCTGGGAATCGCGTCGCTGGCGGTCGGACTGATCACCGTCTTCACCGGCTTTTGCGCCCCGACGTCGATCGCGCTCGCCGTCTACGGACTTGTCGTCTACTTCAACGACTCGGTCATCGGGGCGTTCGCCCTGGGGGACGCCGGCAAGAAGCGGCCCGAAATCGACGCCGCTTTTCCGCCCGGCACGTGAGGGGCCGTTAGTTCTCACCCCGCGGATGATCGTCTTCCGTGTTCTGCCGCAGGGCGTCTCGTTCGCGGCGGGTCGCTTCGAGATCGAAGACGAGATACTTCATGTCGAGCCGCAACTGGCTCAGCGCCTCTTGCACCAGATTCAGGATTCGCCGCCGCCGGCGAGTGCTGTCGACGACCCGCGACATGAGCGGCTCCAGCCGCGAGCGATGCTCGGCCGGCAGGGCCGCAACAGCCGCCGCCAGGTCCGATACGTCCTTGGGAAGCTCTTCGGTCACGGCTGCAATCCGCGGCAGGCTCATGCGTCATCTCCGGTGTGGCGTCGGTGGGTTGCAACAAGAGAAAGCAGGCTTCATGCCACGGCCGGCGACTCCTTCCTGAGCCAAGCCCTAACTGTAAGCGCCCGCGAGGCTTGCGGCAATCATTCGCTGGCATAGCACAAGCCCGCTAGCGTGGCGAAACGGCAACGGCTGCTCTGGCCTCGCGCCCTAACTCCTGATACAAGCCGCGCTTGCGCCGAAATCGCGCCGTGGAGTGCCGAGTTGCCCTTTCGCCACATCCGCGGCCGATATCAACCCTGTGGAGCGACTGCTCGGGGGCTTTTCGAAACAGACGCGGATGACCACTCGCCTCCCACGCCAATCCGTCCGCCCGCCAGCAGCCAGCGGAGCTGTTGCGCTGGCGGTCTGGCTGTGCCTGGCGACGTTGTTCGCAGCGACGGCTCGCGCCCAGCTGCGCGATTCGTTCGAAGGGCCGGGGGCCACCTGGTCGCTCAAGGAAGCCGACTGCGGGGTCAAGGAACTCGTCCACCAGCGAACCTACACCGAGTCGCACACCGGCCAGGCCAGCGAGTACTTTCAGCTCGCCATCGGCAGCGGTACCAAGGTCTACCTCGTGCAGCCGATCGGCAAAGTGCCGATCATTGCTGAACTACGCCCCAGCCTCTGGGTAAAGGCCAGCCGGCCGAGCATCCAGTTTATGGTGCGGGTCGTCTATCCGCGGAGCCTCGACCCGGGCAGCCAACAGCCGGTGACGTCGCTCCTCCGCGGCGACCTGTACGTCGATGCGGGCGAGTGGCAGCAGCTCTTGATACGTGAGCCGGCGAAGCTGCTCGAGCAGGATATCCGCAGCCAGCGCACCCGCTTTGGGGCCGGCTTCGACGGGCGCGAAGCGTATCTCGATCTGCTCGTCGTCAATGCCTACAGCGCCCCCGGCAATCTCGATCTGTGGCTCGACGATCTGGAAATCGCCGGTTACGTCAATCTGGAGCAGGACGAAGGCCCGCAGATCGCCCGCCGCAGCGAGATTCCGAACCAGCCGGGCGAGGACTGGCCCCAGACCGGCCCGACGGCTGAACTGCAGGGTTCGCTGCTCCTCGTTCGCGGCCGCCCGTTCGCGCCGCGGATGATTCAGCATCAGGGGGAACCGCTCGAGTGGCTCGCCCAACTGGGCTTTAACACGATCAAGCTAAGCGCTTCACCATCGCAGGCCGAATTGCGCGAAGCCGAGCGCCTGGGCCTGTGGCTGATTGCTCCCCCGCCTTATGGCGATGCCGTGCAGGACCTCGCCGCGTTTCGCCCGGTCATCGGCTGGAGCCTGGGGTGGCGATTGACGGCCCGCGATCTCCTGGGCACGAAGGAACTCGTCAGCGAAATCCGCCAATTCGAGCCCAACCAGCAGCGTCCGCTTGTGGCCGGCATTGATTCGGGGCTCGGCGAGCTGAGCCGGCTCGCGCCGCTGGTCGTGCTCGAAAGGCCGACGACCGGCACCAGCGCCGAGCTGGCCAACCTGCGGCATTGGCTCCTGGCTCGGCCCCGGCTGGCGCGCCCGGGAACGCCGATCCTCGCCAGCATTCCCACCCAGCGCCCCGAGCGGCTGACCGAGCAGCTTGTGCTCCTCAGCCACGGTGCGGCGATCGAGGACGATGTCGATCCGCAACAATTGCGGCTCGCGGCGTATAGCGCCCTGTCGGCGGGGGCCCGCGGGCTGCTCTTTCCCTCGCAGCAGCCGCTGGCGATCGACAGCGGAGCGGCCGCCCTGCGGACCGATGCGCTCAAGCTCTTGAATCTGGAACTCAAACTGCTCGAACCGTGGGTCGCGGCGGGGTCGCTGGCGCAGGAACTCGGCACGGGCGACGGCAGTGTGCAGGTGAGCGTGATCGCCACCGAACGTTCGCGGCTGTTGCTCGTGACACAGCACGCCGCCGCCCAGCAGTACGTCCTCGGCCCGCCGCCGCGGAGCACGCTACAGATCAACGTGCCCGGCGTGAGCACGTCGGACCGGGCGTATCTCGTCTCGCTGGCGGGAATCAAGCAGCTTCGCGTCTCGCACAATGGCAACGGCGCGAATCTGACCGTCGAAGATGCCGACATCGCCACGGCGATTGTTGTGACGCAGGATCCGCTGGCGATGCACCACCTGGGCCGCACTCTGGCCGAAATCCGCGCCGAAGCGGGCCGCCTGCGGCACGACCTGACCGTCCGTCGCATGGCCCGCACCGTCGAATACGATCAGGCCCTGGCGGTTGCTGGACGACCGCTACCGTCGGCGAGCACCTGGCTCCGCGAGGCCCAGGCCCATCTTGATCAGGCCCGCAAGCTGCTCGAATCGAGCGATTACGAAAACCTCCATCCGGCGCTGGCCAAGGCCGAATCGTCGCTGGCCAAAATCCGTCGCGGACACTGGGAACAAGCCGCGGCGGGATTCCCCTCGCCTGCAGCCAGCCCCGGCATCGCCCAATTCACCGCCCTGCCGCTGCACTGGCATCTGGCCCGGCGGCTCGCCCAAGGCCGGATGGGACCGAACGAACAGGTCGGCGGCGATATGGAACAGCTCGCGGCCATGCTCGCCGCTGGCTGGAAGCAGGATCGGCTGGTGCCTGCCGGGGTGACCGCCGATGTAAGCCTCTCGCTGCAAAGCCCCCGCTCGGGGCGCTCCGCTCTGCGGATGCAGGCCTGGCCCGCCGACCCGAAGCAGGTACCGCGGGTCATCGAACAGCCAATCATCTGGATCTCGAGCAGCCCAGTCCCGGTCCGGCAGGGACAGATCGCCCGGATTCACGCCTGGGTCCACGTTCCCAAGCGCCTGGCCGGAACCGACGACGGACTTCTAGTCTTCGATTCGGTCGCCGGCCCAGAACTCGGCGACCGGGTGCAGCTCACGCAAGGCTGGCGCGAACTGACACTTTATCGGGCCGTGCCGAAATCGGGCGACCTCACCGTCACCTTCGCCCTCACCGGCCTGGGCGAAGCCTGGGTCGACGACCTCTCGGTCTCCCTCCTCGACCCCGAACCGATTCGCCCGGCGAGCGTGTCAAAGCCAACCTCGCCGTAGAGTGGGTCTCCCAGGCCCTTTCAGAAAGACGGCACGCACGAGGGCAACGCAATGTCGTAAAGTAGGCACCGTCTGCCGGACGATGCCTTGCGTCGCAAATGGAGGCCGCAACGGCAATTCAAGGTTCCGCTCTGCAAGCGGAATCTACTGATCGTGACCCGCAGTTACGCTTCGAATGCCCGCTCGCTTCCCCCCTTGTTGAAATGGAATACAGCTCGCAGTTCGGGCCCTGTTGGTCAAGCCAGCAATGGCAAACAGCGAGGACATGGTTATGCAATCGCCGCCTTATTACGCTTGTCGAGTCCATCTGAATGGTGACACCGCTTATGTTGCTTGGTTCACTGCGGATCGCGATGGGTTTCTCCGCGACGACGGCCGACTGGTCATCGCCCGTACACCTGAGGAGCTTGTCTCCGCGGTGCAGTCGCGTGGTATCAAGCTGGAACCGGCCGAGCCCGCGGACTACGACTTCGACCGTATCCGTCAGTGGTGCGCTGATCCCGATGTTGCTCGTTTCGATTGTTCGGTGTTCTTAAACGCGTGGAACTTCCTCGACGACCTGTCGGGACTGCAAACGGAAGCCGACACACCCTACCTCCGACTCAGCCGTGCGGGCACCGACTGCTACAACAAATTGTTCTGGGGAAACAACCCCCCCGCGGTCACTCCAACTGGCGAGAGGTTTGATCCGGTTGGGTCGCCAGAGGAGCTGGCCGAGCTCTCCCAATTGTTCGAGGACGGGCTCAGAGTGTT
>JALORD010000198.1 GCA_025459145.1 Pirellulaceae bacterium
GCCGCTCATGATCTGCGCCATGGGCTTCGTCGTCGGCGGCATCGCCCTGGGCCTCCTGATGCCGATCTTCCAGCTCAGCCGTCCGGGGCATTAGCGGCCGCGCTCCATCTGTTTCTCATGACAGACGGATAGCTCAGACCGCGGCAGCCCATCTGCATTTTCTCCGCGGCTCCGCATGAAATCCTACGAATCGCCGGCTGCCGAATCACGCGGAGCCGAGGAGTGCGCGGAGGTGAATAGCGTAGGACGCTTGGTCGCCACGTAGGCCGTGCCGGGGCATTACTGCCGCCGGGTGGCCAAGCTTGGTCGCCAAGCTGGGCCTGCAGGAGGCATTGGTAGTGTCGTCGCCCCTGAGGGCCCGCCTCGAAGGCACGCGACTTTGTCAGCCAAGCCGAGCGCAGCCACCTCGCAGATTCGGCTTGCCTTCGCCGATTAGCGACAGTTCAATAGAAATCAGATCGCCGACAACACGTTCGCACCTCGGGTGGATGCCTCTTTCAGGCCCAATTTGGAGAAACCAACCCGGGCCACTCCGTCAGTTCGATCTTCATTGCTTCAAAAGCTCCTCAAACCTTCGCTGTCGGTCAACAGCCTCGGCCATAGTTGCCGCGTTCAAGGCGTTACGCCCGGGGATGAAGAAGCCGCACTGCGGGCACTGCAACTCCCGAATCGAACCAGTCTGGCGGTAACGAACGAAGCGAGAATTGAGCGTGTCAAAATCGACCGTTTCGCTCGACTGACATTTAGGGCAATGCAACATTCGAGTCTGCATAGACGCAATGCCTCCTATCAACCAAGGTAACCCGGCGGCGGCCAAGTGACTCTAATTTTCTTACAACGACGGGTGACACTGTCAAACCGGGCCGCGTCCTATCGTGTGCCACTGACTTGTCAGTGCGAAGCGAGTCTGAGGCATCCATCGGAAGTATGGCGCAAGTTTTGTTTTGCCAGCAGGTTGCCCATCGCAAACCCGTGTCCCTTGCTGGTCGACCTCGTTCCGCTTCGCCTTTGCCCGTCGGCGGATGCCCTTGTTGTATTGTCGGGACCGCGGCCCGAAGTCCAGCCAGAATGCAGCTTGCGGCTCGACCAGGAAGTATTGCCGAATCGCAGTTCGCACTGACGAGTCAGTGGCACACGTGCGCGCGGGGGTGTCCCCGGGAAATTCCTGAAAAATGGTTCGCTGGCGCGGGACACGCTGCACACGCAAGAGGTTCGTGGCACCCTCTGTCGGTAAAACGCTTACAGCGTTTGAGAAATCGGGTTCACGGTCCCCGGGGTGCGCCGGAGGACCGGCGACCCCGGGCTTTGTTGTATTACGCCGTTGGCGTAAGGAAGCGCCGCATACCCCCCCTTTCCTAGCTCATCGCGTCATTGGTGGCCAACGATCTTCTATCTGGCCGTGCTAGCACTCGCTGGGCGGTTGCACTTTGTCGATTCACCCTGCTCCGCTACATTACCCAGTCATGGTTGTCTTTCGCAGCCGCGCGCCTTGGGCGGCCGGCTGCGCGAGCGCAAGGAGGTGCTCATGGCATCGCAGCATTTTCGGTTTCTTCATGCCGCGGATTTCGCCCTCGACGAACCGATCGAGGCGGTGGCCGATGCGCCCGCGTCGCTCGCCGAGCTCTTGATCGATGCGCCGTTTCTGGCCGCGGAGAAAGTCTTTCAAGCGGCGATTGAAGAGCGGGTCGACTTTGTCGTCCTCGCGGGCAACCTTGTCGATCTGAAGCTGGCCACGCCCCGCTCGCTGGCGTTCCTCGTCGACCAACTGCAGAAGCTCGATACGCACGGCATCGCCGTCTATTGGTCGGGCGGCAAGCTCGATCCGCCGCAGGACTGGCCCGCCGTCGCGACGCTTGCCAAGAGCGTGCAGGTGTTTCCTTCGCTTGAAGCCGAGGAATTGGCTCACTTTCGCGGCGACCGGCCGGTGGCCAATATTGTCGGCCGCTCGTGGCACGGCACGTCGCTGCCGCAGTTCGGCAAGTTCGCCGCCGACAACGACGGCCTCACCACCGTGGTTGTTGCTCACGGTTCGGGCGATCCCGAAGCGCTCGCCGAGCAGGAAGTCGACTACTGGGCTCTCGGCGGACAGGCCAACCGCCAGACACTCGGCACCGCTTACCGCGTCGTCCACTATCCCGGCTCGCCGCAGGGGCGCTCGCTCGACGAGTGTGGACCGCACGGCTGTACGCTGGTCCACGTCGGCGGCGACCGCTCGATCCGCACGCAGCTATTGCCGACCGACGTCGTCCGCTGGCACAGCGAAACCTTGCAGTCGAACCCCAACGCCAGCCGGGCCGATGTGCAGAAGCATCTGGCCGAGCGGATGAAAGCCCTGCGGGCCGCGGCCGAGGACCGTCCGGTTCTCGTCCACTGGAAGCTCCGCGGGATCGAGCACCTGGCCCGGCCCACCAAGCGGCACGAACTGGCGAGCGAGCTGCTCACGTGGCTCCGCAAGGAGTTCGGCCCCGCCAAGCCCACGCTATGGACCGTCGGCGTCGATTTCGACACCCCGGCGATTCCCGAAGCCTGGTACGAAGAAGACTCGATGGTGGGTGACTTCCTCCGCAGTCTGCAGCCGCTGATCGATGCCGACCCGCAGGAGATCGATCTGACGGAGCATGTGGCCGAGGTTTACCGGACCAGCGAACTGGCGGAACTGCGGAACTGGGCCAAGCAATCGCATCGCGAGCTGTTGCACGAGGCCGCCCTGGCCGGGGCCCATTTGCTGGGAGCGGACGACCGTGATTTGTAGTTTCCCCAGGAAACCTTGGGGAGCGTACGACCCGCGCTGCCGCCGACGCGGCAGGGCACGATCGGCAGGGAGTGAGCCGACATGAAAATCAAAACCATCGATATCGACGGCTTTGGGGTCTGGAAGACCCTGAAGATCGACGAGTTGACCGACACGATGACGGTCGTCTATGGCCCCAACGAAGCGGGCAAGACGACGCTGATGCAATTCGTGCGGGCGGTGCTCTACGGCTTTACGCCCGAGCGGCGGAAAAAGTACCTGCCGCCGGTCCACGGCGGCCGACCCGGCGGAAGGCTGCGGCTGGCCGACGCCGTGGGACAGTTCCACGTCCATCGCACGGCCGCCCCCGGCGACCTGCCTGACGACTGCGGGCCGATGTCGATCATCGACGACCGCGGCGAAGAGCGCGACCCGGCCAAGCTCGCCGACCTGCTCGCGGGCGTCGACGAACCGACCTACAACAACGTCTTTGCGATCGGCCTCAAGGAAATCCAGGAACTTGGCTCGCTCGACGAAACGGCAGCCGCCGACTACCTCTACAAGCTAACGAGCGGCCTCGACCGCGTATCGCTGGTCGATGTGCTCCGCGAGACGGCCGACGCTCGCGAGCGGCTCCTCGCCAGCGATCCCCAGGAACCTGCCCCCGGCGAAGAGCCCGAGCCGCTGCCGCGGATTCCCGCGCTCCTGGCCCGCAAGCACGAGCTGAAGGCGCAGATCGCCAAGCACCGCGAAAAGACACAGCGGTGGTGCGATGTGGGCACGCTCCGCCAGAATCTGGCCCAGGAAGGGGCGCAGCTTGAAAAGCAGATCACCGAGATCGAGACCGGGTCGCTGGTGCTGCGGGCGGCCCTCGATGTGCAGAGCATCTGGAATCTGCGGGCCGACATCGATCGGCAGCTGGAGCTGCTCGGCGAATTGCGACCGCTTCCCGACAAGCCGGTCGAAAAGCTCGACGAGTGCCTTAAGCGGCTCGAGCAGTGCCGCAGCCGGCTGAAGAAGTTGGCCGCGCTGCGCGAGAATTACCGCCGCGACCTCGATTCGCTGGAAGTCAACAAGCTGCTGCTGAGCCATGCGGCGCGGATCGAGGCGCTGCACGACCAGGCCCAGTGGGTCATGTCGCTCGACGACCAGCTCACCCGGCTGCGGGCCGAAGTGAAGCAGCTCGACGACGAACTGGGCGAAGCGGTCACCGGGTTCAGCAAGAGCGCCGGCAACCGGTCGCTCGACGAGTTGCCCAAAGAGACCGTCGCGGTTCTCCGCCGGCCATCACAGCTCTTACGCGAGGCGAACGAAAAGGTCGAGCAGGCCAAGACCGAAGCGGCCGAAGCCAAACGCGAGCTGGACGTCGCGACCGCCCAGTACGAAAGCGTCAGCCGGACCCGGCAGCTCCCCGATCTGAACGCCGCGATCGAAGAGGCGGGCACGCGCGTCTCGCTGCTTCGCCGCCGAATCCAGGTCGAAGAGCGGATCGACCAGCTCGACCGCCGCCGCCAGGAACTCGAGTTCGACAGTGACGAGCTGCATGCGTTTGAGGAGACGCCGGTCCGGATTACGGCCCTCGTCGGCATGTTCTTCTCGATCGGCATTGCCCTCGTGCTCTTCGGCTTCATCGGCGGCATGAACGAGTGGGTCGAGAGCAGTTTTCCGTGGATCATGTTCGGCTCGTTGATGGCCGCGATGGCCGTCGGCGGCAAGCTCCTGCTTGAACGCAATTCCGAAGACACGATCACCGAGAACCACCGGCACCTGGAGCAGCACCGGCTGCAGCTGAACGACGCGAAGCGCGAACGGGACGAGCTTGATGCGGAGCTTCCCGTGAGCCACGGCTCGCTCGATGCCCGCCTGCGCGAGGCGGAGATCGAGCTGCGCGATCTGGAACGACTGATTCCCGTGCGAACCGAGCGCGAAGCGACCGAGGAGCGGCATCAGGCGGCCGAACGCCGGCTGGCGGCCGCGCACGAAGCGGTCAAGGAAGCCAAACACCGCTGGCGCAACGCTTTGCGGAGCGTCGGCTTGCCCGAAGACTTCGCCCCGATGAAGGTGAAGGAGGTCGTCCGCACAAACAGCGGCATCCTGGAACTTCGCCGCCGCCGCGACAGCCGCAAGGACGACCTCGACGCCCGCGAACGCGAAATGCTCGTCCTGAATAACCGCATCCAGCAGATCATCGACGATGTGAAGCTCGTGACCGCGGCCGACAAGCCGGCCCTGCGGATTCGCGATTTGGTGCAGGCCCTGACGAAGGAAAAGGAAACGCTCGAACTACGGACCGCGGTCGAGAAGAAGATTCGCCGCCTGGGGAAGGATCGCGCTCGCACGATTGCCCTCCAGCGCCGGGCCGATCGGCGGCATCAGGCGCTGCTCGCACAGGCCGGAGTGAACGACGATCAGGCGTTCCGCAAAGCGGCGGCCGATGTCGAGCGGGCTGCCGATCTCACGCGGCAGCGCGAGGAACAGACCCGCCGCATCGTGCAGCAACTCGGCGGGCAATTCACCGAGGAAACGATTGCCGAGGTGTTTCATCGCGAGGGACGAGATATCCGCCCCGGCTGGGAAGATCGCCAGCGGAAGCTCGCGGAAATCCGCGAGAATCTGGCCAAGCTGCATGAGCGCCGTGGGGCCTGCACGCACGAAATGCAGACGCTCGCCGCCGACAAGTCGCTCAGCCGGACGCTGCAGGAACTGGCTCAGGTCGAGCGCGATCTGACGGCGTCGATCCGCCGCTGGAAAGTGCTGACCGTGGTGAGCCAGGTGCTCGAAGTCGTCCGCAAGCGGTACGAAACCGATCGACAGCCGCAGACTCTCCGGGAGGCGTCGGAATACTTGCATCGCCTGACCGACGGGCTCTACACGCGGATTTGGATGCCGCTCGACCATCGCAATCTGCGAGTCGAGAACGACAAGAAGGAATCGCTGCCGCTCGATGTGCTCAGCCGGGGGACGCGGGAGGCGGTGTTCATCGCTCTGCGCCTCGCGCTCGTGACGTCGTTTGCCCGCCGGGGGACGACGCTGCCGCTGGTGCTCGACGATGTGCTCGTGAACTTCGACACGGGACGGGTGCGCCTGGCCGCACGCGTGCTATGCGAGTTCGCCAAGACCGGGCACCAGATTGTGATGTTCACCTGCCACGAACACATTACCGACATTTTCGAGGAGGCCGAGGCGGACATTCGCGTCCTGCCGCACCGGGGCGAAGAGGTCGATCCGCGGCCGGTCAAGCGGCGGCGCAAGGTGCTCGTTGAGCAATCGCCGCCGCCCCCACCGCCGCTCTTGCCCGAACCGGAAGAGCCGCTGCGTTTCGATCCGAACCCGCTCTTTGCCCAGGTCGCCGAGGAAGAGCAGTGGTTTGCGGATATTCTCGATTTGCCACAGCCGGTCGTGGCTGCTCCGCCGCCGCCGCCGCTGCCTCCTCCGCCGCCGCTCCCCAAGAAGGAGAAGCGCAAGGCGCCGCCCCGCTACAAGGTGCTCGCGCGCGACTGGAACCGCGACGCCTGGCCGCTCGCCATCGTGGCGAAGGTCGCTTCGCCGCCGCCGGTACTAAATCTGCCCGACGAGTGGCCCGTTGCGCTGCCGCCGGCCCGGCCGCCGGTCGTGCTCGACTTGCCCGATAGCTGGCCCGTGGCCGACGCGCCAGTGGCTCGGCGCGCGGCTCCGGCGATTCCTGTCCTCCCATCGCTGCCCGATTCGTGGCCGGTGGCTGAGGTTCGCCCCAGTCCTCCGCCCGTCGCTGCTGCCCCACGGCCGGAACCGATCACGATCATCACGCCGGCCGATCCGACACCTCCTCCGCCCAAGCTGAAGAAGCGCGTCGCCCGCCGGTCGCGCTTTACCTGGGAATCGCCCGAAATGTACTGGGAAGAGGAAGAGGTTTCTTAGCGCTGCGGAGTGGGCCGCGAGCGATTAGGGATTACCAGCGGCCGGTTTCTGGCCGGCGATGGGAATCGCATGGTAGTACCACGTCCGAGGCGACGACTTGCCGTCGAGCGTGTGGGTCTTGAGATGGATCTGCCCGCGGTCGGCCCAGTCCTTGCGCAGGTGAGCGTGGTATTGCTGCTTGCCTTCAACTTCCCGCCGCTCCAGGGCGACCGACAGGTCGGAGTAGCCGCTACCATCCTGACTCGGAATCTGCAGGGAGACGCCGTCGAGCGGTCCCAATCGGCCGGCGCTGGCAATTGTCAGATTGATCGTCACCCGGCCGGTGCCGTGGTCCGTCACCGACATGTCATACTCGAGCTTTAGCTGTTCCTTCGTCTCACTCAGTTCAAAGCCCAGACCCCAGGCCACATTGGCCGACAGCAGGGCCGCCGCCAGGGCCAGGGTCGACACCGCCAGTTTTGGAAAAGCCATTGCGCCGCTCGCATTTTGCGGGAACAAGAAAACGGTCCACCCGCAGTGAGACGAGCGGCGGGCAGTTTGGTTTCCGCCGATGTTACATTCGCTGAGGTTGTTCGCCCGCTGCGATTCTGCCGGGCCGGCCCTACCGCTTCGTGATTGCGGCAACCTTTTGGTGGACTTCCAGATCTCCCGGCGGATAGAAGTACACTTCGCCCCCTGCGACCAAGACGCGCTCGATCGCCTCGTCGACCACGTCGTCGAGCGAAGTCGGACCCTGGCCCGTGTGGGGCAGCAGCCGTACGCCGTCCTCGTGGAGATCGGCCGGAAACTTGAACTCCTTTTCCACCAGCAGGATGCGGCACTTCTTGCCGACCACGGCACGCCACACCTGATCGATCCCCGAGCAGTATCGGCCGGAACTCACCGCATCGTCGAGCTGCACCAGCGCTTCGGTCCGGCGGACCGTCGCCCCGAATTCAAACACGGGCCACACCAGTTTGCCCAGGTCGCTGGGGGATGTCTTCTCGTGGTTGCCGGCGAGCAGACCGACGATGTCCTCTTTGAGCTGCGTTACCTCGCGGTAGAACGCCAGATTTCGCTCGACCCCGACGACCACCAGCGGAACGCGATCGGCCTCTTGCAGCTTGGCCACTGCTTCGTCGGCCGACCGAAAGAACTGCCGCTGGGCCTCGTCGCGGGCGGCCGACCGATTGATCCCGACGCCGCCAGGAAGCTTGGCCGCTCCTCCGGGGCCCTTGTGCACGAGCGGGAACGGCTTCGCCAGATGCTCTTCGAGGACCGTGGTCCAGGCGTCATACAACTGTGTGGTGTGGCCGAGGACGAGGACGCGGTACGGAGCTGCCCGGTTCATCGCGTACACGAGATCGCGCGTGGCAAAGGTCTCGTCGATCATCGCCCGCGGCTTGACGCGAAACGGCAGCGTCACCGAGTGGGCCTGGTCGCGACTGGCAAACAAGGCGAGCCCAGTGAGCGTATGCTGCCAATCGACCTCGCTCACGAGCTGCTTCAAGTTCTTGACCACGGGGGCGACCTCCCGCTTGGGGAATTCGTCCTGCAATCGCTTGATCGCCTTCTTGACCAGGTTCTTCACCTTGATCGGATCCTGCTTGTTCGCCGGCGCCGTGCGATGCGTGGGAGCGAGGATCGATACCGACGGATAATCTCGGTGCGTCTGTAGGGCCGACAGTTCCGATCGCGACAACATCGACTAGCTCCTGGTGGAAGAAACGTCTCGAGGCAAACTCAATTGGCCACGGCGAAGGCTCGTTACGGCTGCGGCTGTGGCTCGAGCGACTCCCCGGCGGCCTTGGCGATTTCCTGTGCTTCCGACTGGTTCAGCACCTGGTCCTCCAGGGCTTTCTCCCAGGCAGCCTGCAACTCGGGATGCCGCTGGACGATGTCAGCCGCCCGCTCCTGGATCGCGGCGCTGACGGCTTTGTTCTGCAGCCAATACCAGAACGAACCCGAGGCAAAGATGACCATCGCGACGAGAGCGAGCACAGCGCCAATTTGTCTCCAGCGTCGATTCACAGGGGCTCCCAGGGTGTGGAAAGGAGAGTGCAGTCGGGCCGATTATTTCAGCGTCGCCTATTCCAGCGTCGCCAGGGCCACCGCCAGGCGGCATCCCGCCAGGAACTCCGGCACGTTGACGTATTCCTTGATCGTGTGAATCTCGTATTGCCCCGCGCCGATGGTGACGGTGGGGACGCCATGTTTGACGAGCCAATTTGCGTCGAGTCCGCCGTTGGAAAAGACGGTGGTTGGCTTGAGCCCCAGCGACGCGACTGCTTTCTTGGCGTGGGCCACGGCAGGGGAATCATCGGCCAGATTGAACGACGGATACGATGGCTTGCTCGTGAACTTGACTTCGGCCGTCGCTCCGCCGTCGTCTTTCACCTGAGCTTGAGCCTTGGCGAATGCCTCGCGGTATCCCTGGCAAATGGCCGAGGCGAACTTGACCTCCGGGCTGCGGGCTTCGCCGACGAGGTGGACGTAGTCGGTGACAACATTCGTCGCATCGCCGGCCGGCTTGCCCGGCTTGCCCCCAAAGATGCCGACGTTGCTCGTCCCGTGGCCGTCGGGTTTCACCACCTTGCCGAACCAGCCCGCCTGGTGAGCCTCGGCCAGTCCGAGCGCCGCGACGAGCGTGGCCGAGATTCCCTTTTCCGGGGCGACGCCCGCATGCGATGCTTTCCCCTTGATTTCGACGTCCCAGTTTTCCTGCCCCACGGCCCCCGTGATCAACTCGCCCGGCAAGCGGCCGTCGACATTGAAGCACATCTTCGCGTCCTTCAGGTCCGCGGCCTTCAGCTCGCGGGCACCGTGCAGGCCGCTCTCTTCGCGCACCGTGAAGAGGAGCGTGATGGGCGGATGCGGCAACTTATGCTTGAG